>CALHRQ010000246.1 GCA_938038175.1 uncultured Granulosicoccaceae bacterium
GATATAGACGCAGGTTTTGGTAACGAAGAAGCGACTTACCTTCTTGCCAAAAAGATGATTGAAGCGGGTGCTTGTTGTTTGCAAATTGAAAATCAAGTTTCTGATGTCAAACAATGCGGACACCAGGATGGCAAAGTAACCGTGCCTCACGAAGACTTTATGGCAAAAATAAACGCACTGCGTTATGCCTTTCTTGAAATGGGTGTCGAAGACGGTGTTATCGTAGCTCGTACAGATTCTTTGGGTGCAGGCCTTACACAAAAAATCCCGGTTTCGATCAAACCAGGCGATCTTGCTGATCAATATAATGCGTTTATTGACGGCGAAGAAGTCAAATCCCTGGATGATATTAGCCACAGCGATTTAGTCTTTCGCCAACAGGACAAAGTTATCAAAGCCAACCGGCTACCAAATGGCCTGATCAAGTTTAAAGAAGGAACTGGTGAGGATCGTGTTGTACTGGATTGCGTTAACGCTTTGCAAAGCGGAGCTGACTTACTTTGGATCGAGACAGAAAAGCCGCATGTAGCTCAGATAGCCACTATGGTCGATCGTATAAAAGCTGTCGTGCCAAACGCCAAACTTTGCTACAACAACAGCCCATCATTCAACTGGACGCTAAACTTCCGCCAGCAAGTGTTCGATGCATGGAAAGAAGAAGGCATCGATGTTTCTGCTTACAAGCGTGATGAACTAATGAGTGCCAGTTACGATGAATCAGAACTGTCGAAAGAAGCCGATATGCGTATTCAAGCATTTCAACGTGATGCCGCGAAAGGTGCTGGTGTCTTCCACCACTTGATCACTTTGCCAACGTACCACACAACAGCATTGTCTACTGATACGCTAGCAAAGGATTATTTTGGCGAAAAAGGCATGCTTGCCTATGTACGTGATGTACAACGCCAGGAAATCAGAAACGGTCTCGCCTGCGTCAAGCATCAGGATATGGCTGGCTCTAACATCGGTGACGACCACAAAGAATACTTTTCTGGTAGCCAGGCATTAAAAGCTTCTGGCGAAGATAACACCATGAATCAATTTGGTTAAGTCTTTTTTCTGCCGTTAGTCCTCGGGGCAAAGTCACCCCGAGGATTCTTTTTGAGTTTTTTATAAAACTGGATCGAAAACCGGAACCAGCCCGTTTTTTAAAGATACCTCTCACATACAAGCTGCAGCATCAATACCAAACTATATTTTATACTCACGCTGCTGTTGTGTAAAAGGACAGACAAAAGCCAACTCACAGGCACGAAGTTGAAGATCACGTTGGTGATTTTTCTCTTCCGAATAGAGTCTGTCGCCAACCACTGGATGACCCGCCTGCGATAGATGCACGCGAATCTGATGCTTACGACCGGTCTCTATAATCACTTTAATATCAGTTTCGTTGATATCTTTATTATACTGTGCCGCAGTGACCGTGGTTTTCGCAACCTTGCCCTCTATTGAAGCATCAAAAATATGCGGCAACACTGGACTAAACTTACCCACAACAGATAACTCGTACTGCTTGACGATCTCGCGCTGCGCAAATAATGCCGAGAGTTTTTGCACCGCAGGGCGCGTATGCGCCACAAGCATTAAACCACTAGCTGCCCTGTCCAACCGATGCACAAGGTGCGCAGGTTTCTGCGAAAGCTTTTCTACCACACCGGTAAAAGCACAATGGTCAGCCCATTTACTACCCTGGCTTCGCATACCACTGGGTTTGTTCCAGACACTGTAATTACCTTCATCCTGTACCAGGCTAAGTGCCAGCGGAACTTCATCCAGCACTTTCTGATTATAATTGATATAAACTGTATCGCCTGGTTTTACTATCGAGAAGTCGCGAATACAAGTTGGCTTATTGCGGTCTTTCTTTTGTAACCAGACCGCACCCTTTAATAAAGCATCCTGTATCCTTGTTTCATCCACATCGCAAATCTTGGTCACTTGCGATAAAGGGTCTCCATAGAAAGTGATGAAAACAGATTGCTGAAACACCTGCTTATCAGGTTCGTTGCTCATATTCATTTGTTATGATCAGGTTGAGGTGGCTTCTCTCGCCCTTCATCATACTTCTCCCAGCCTTCACCGTTAAACACATCAACCCCCAGCTGTTTGAGCACATGAGGAAAATCAACCATGACCCAGTTGTCCACAATTTTCCCATCTTCTACCTTCCAAAAATCCATATAGCGAATCTCCAACTCCTTGCCAGTTGCCGGAATCCCCATAAAAGCACCCGCATGAATCGCTTTTTGCGCACCAAATGCTGCGCCCCACTCACCTTGAAAAAGCCGCGCTTCATCGGTGCATACTTTATCGGCGAAGGCTGCTTGAAAAGGTCCTTGCCAATTCTGCTGAAATTCTGCCAAGCCGTTTTTTACACCGCAACCCGTGTTGCCAATCCATCGAAAACTGTCTGAGAAAAACGCGCTCATACCTTGAATTTGATGCTCATTCAATCCGTCCACCATCGATTCGATTACCTTCCGTGTGGTAGCCGTTTTTGACAGGTCATTATCGTCAGTCAACATGACTCAGTTACTCCTAAAAGTTGTTATAAACCAGTACTGATCCAATCAGCCTAATTTGCCTGTGCGTTTTGCATCCCAAGACATCTACATACATAATAATGGGTGTAGATATCCGGCCCTAAAAAGCCATCCGAACGGAGGAACGCCACATTGGCAAGTAATAAGAAAAGAATAGCAGTAATCGGCGCAGGCCCATCAGGGTTAGCACAACTTCGTGCTTTCCAGTCAGCGGCGAAAAACGGTGAAGATATACCCGAAGTAGTATGCTTTGAAAAACAGCACGATTGGGGCGGTCTGTGGAATTATACCTGGCGTACAGGGCTGGACGAGTACGGCGATCCAGTTCATGGCAGTATGTATCGCTATCTGTGGTCAAACGGCCCTAAAGAGGGCCTTGAGTTCGCGGACTACAGCTTTGAAGAGCATTTCGGCAAACAGATAGCATCCTATCCCCCACGAGCTGTACTGTTTGACTACATTCAGGGACGAGTCAAAAAAGCCAATGTGCGGGACTGGATCCGCTTTAATACCCCAGTCAGACACGTTGAATTTGACAAAGCTACCGGACAGTTTAACGTGACATCCACTGACCGAAGCGCTGGCACTGAAATGACTGAGCAGTTTGACAATGTGGTCGTCTCTACAGGGCATTTCTCCACCCCAAATGTGCCGCAATTTGATGGTTTCGAACAGTTTAATGGTAGGGTGTTGCATGCGCACGACTTCCGAGATGCTGTGGAGTTCAAAAACAAGCGGGTGCTTATCATTGGTACCAGCTACTCCGCCGAAGATATCGGTTCACAGTGCTGGAAGTACGGTTGCAAATCAGTCACGGTAAGCCACAGAACCGCACCCATCGGCTACAAATGGCCTGATAACTGGACTGAAGTCCCACTACTGACCAAATTGGAAGGCAATACAGCTCACTTTAAAGACGGCAGCAGTGCGGAAGTTGATGCCGTTATTCTCTGTACTGGTTACCAGCACTCTTTCCCGTTTATGTCTGAAGAACTGACACTGCAAACGGCTAACAGGCTGGCAACTGCTAACTTGTATAAAGGCGTTACTTTTGTAGACAATCCAGAACTGTTTTATCTTGGCATGCAGGATCAGTGGTATACCTTCAATATGTTCGATGCACAGGCCTGGTATGTACGTGACACGATCATGGGTAAAATCACTACACCTTCAGCTGCCGATATGAAGGCCGATGTTGCAGAGCGTGAAGCGCGTGAAGATGCCCTTGAAGATGACTATGCCTGCATTGTTTATCAAGGTGACTATGTAAAGGAGTTAATCTCTGAAACCGATTACCCAAGCTTTGATGTTGATGCCGCCAATGAAGCTTTTTTCCAGTGGAAGAAGCATAAAAAGGCTGACATTATGGGTTTTCGCGACAACTGCTATAAATCAGCCATTACAGGAACGATGTCGCCAGTGCATCACACCAAGTGGTCCGAAGAGATGAATGATTCTTTGGAGTCATATCTCAAGAACTGATTTCGCTGATTTGATTCATTTAAAGTCACTCAGGCTTTATGGATGAACCTGAGTGCATATTTAAGCCAATGATATTTAAGCCAATGAAAGGCCTGTTCCTATTGCATGTCTCAATGGTTTTGCGTGCTTAACAGCATGTGCGTAACGCTTGTAATAACTACCGCTGTAAAAGACAGTGTTCAACAGCTGAAAAATCATCCACCCCATCGCAACCCGTCAGATCGACATATTCAAGTTGTTTCAAATGACTTAAAGGAGATATTTCTTTAAGTGAGCGACAGTTACCCAATTTTAAATACTCAAGAGCCTCTAGTTTCGCAAGCGGATGTAAATCGGTAAGTTGATCATTGAACTCCAAATGTAGTTCGGTCAATTTCTTCAGATTCTCTAGTGCACTGAGATTTTTCAACGCTGGGCATTGTGTGGCAATTAGGACATTCAGGTTTTCCAGAGTTTCTAGACCAGACAAACTTCTCAGTTCTGGTAGAGCATTGATATTCAATTTGGTCAGTTTGGTAAGCCTGGACAAAGGGTTTAAATCGCTTAGACTTCCAATATTCCGAATAACCAGCGAAGTCAATGATGTCGCTTTCGACAGCGCCTCAAGGTCTTGTATTGCAGTAGCGCCGAACATCATTAGAGACGTCAGTTTTGGCAACTGGGCTAAAGGTGTTAAATTGGACAGTGAGCGTGCATGGGAGAGTTCAATCTGTTCCAGGTTAGATAGGCTGACCAGAGGCGACAAGTCGGTTAACACGTGGACGCCTCTCAAGCCCAGATTATGAAGAGAACCCATAGAAGACAACACAGAGATATCTTCCAATTTGTTTGCATCATTGATGCTTAAAGTTTGTAGTTCGTTCAAAGAGCCAAGAAAATCAAGCTGCTTTAGTTGCTCGCAATTTCTTAGCGTTAGGTACTGCAAATGGCTTAAGTAATCCATATTCTTGCCTAAGGCTTGCGCTGCAAAGCCGCTGGTATGCAATGTTTTCAGTTTTGATAAAGAGCACAACGAAGAGATATCTTCTATTTTGGGACATTGATCCAGTTGTAAACCTTGTAGTTGACTTAGCTCGTATATGCCGCCAATGTTTGATATTGACTCACATCGCTTAATAAATAATTCCTTCATGCCTTTGTGCTGGTATAGCTGTGAAAGGTCATTCAAATTAGGGCAGTCTTCAATATGCACGGAGACTAACTTTTCAATGTTTCTTAAGCATGAAAGATCGGTCAGTGAGTTACAGCCTCCGATATATAAATGCTTGAGTTCCTTCAGGCTGGATAGATCAGGTATTTGATCTGCGCTCAGAAAAGCCACCATTGGCAAAGTCGGGTACTCTGCCAATGGCGATATATCCGCGATATTCTCTTCTATAATTATTCTGCAGGGTTCACTCATTTTTTCCCAATCATATTTAAATATGTCATAGGATTTTCCATCAAGATATTCTGTGCTGAATAATACTCTCTTTAATCCACCGTACCTCTTGGTAAGATATTCAGAAATTGCCTTTGCGTCGGTGTTCGCTGCTGATTTCTTGGCGGCAGATTTCTTATGCGTTTCTGTCGGCAACGGTTCTATATCGAGATTGCTACTGATTAGAGTAAATTGTTTTTCGTGCTCCGCAAGCTTATAAAATATTTCCGTTGAAATAAAAGCCATATACATAACAGTATCCACGTTTCCAGCCCCCCAAGGAAACACGTCCTGTATACGATTTTCTACATTAATTTGTCTCAGTGCTTTATTGAAATCTTCAACGAAAGATTGGTCAAAAGCACTGGATCCTGAATCTGTAAGATCGAGTTCATGCAACTGTCCACCAAGATCAAATTGAATCGCAGCTTCAGGAGATTTATTCAGGTAACCTCCCGAATAACGTAGAACCGTGATATTCGTACAATTAAGATCTGCGGGTAGCAATTGTGACATCACGGTCAGTAGTTCAACATAAGCCCCGGCATGACCGTAGGCCTCCACATCAGATTGAACCACGGCTTCTACCCCGGAAACCTGTACAAATTCTACAAGTAAATCATTGGGTAAAAATGAGTGGGTTTCAGGATCATTGTTACGCTCAATTTCGTCAAGCAGAGAGAATAAAGCACGTTCTTCCATAGCGCAGTTCCTGTAGCCCATCAGGCAGGGTTATATTTGAGCAAAAAAAAAACCGGCCCTAAGGTCGGTTTTTCTAGTTTTAAAATACCCAAACTGAAACTTGGTTAGCATACTAGCGTTTAACGTTATCCAACCCCGCAGTTGGGTAGCACATCTACTCTCCAAG
>CALHRQ010000247.1 GCA_938038175.1 uncultured Granulosicoccaceae bacterium
CCCTTCAGCTGCAAAGCGCACGGCCAGCGCAGCCCCGATTCCGCGTGCCGCGCCAGTAACGATGACCGTTTTACCGTCTAATACCATTAATTTTTCTATACTCAGTATTTCTACGTACTTGGCACTTTCGTAAAAACAATAATCCTGCAACTGTTTCTGGGACTAAGAATATAGACCAAGAATATTCTCTATTCTAACTCTGCGATCAAAATTGCCGAACCGGCAACCCAAAAAATACACCGCTGGCTTAAACTTAATTGGCCATTCTGTCAAGCATATGTCAACGACGGGATCATAATCTATCTGACCCGGTTAGTGCATTTTTTGACACTTTTTGTCTGCACGCGACCAGCTTGCAGTAACCATACGCACCTTTATGTTGTCGTATAGCCAGTAATAATAATTCGTTACATTTACTTACCGTATCTTGAACTTTTTGTGCGCTACAAACAACGGCTTTTGAAGTATAGTTACCTATCCGAAAAAATCCGTAGCATAAACAATGCGTGCGAAACAATCCGGCGCTTTACATTTGTTCGTACTGATAGCGCTACTGGGCTCTGCATTACTCCTGGCATTAATTGTAATACTTGTGCTCGACAGGGCACTCCAGAGTAGTACAGCGGCAATGGCCGCTAAAGACAGAAACGCCATATCTGCAGCGAAGCGCCAAGCCGAAATCACAGGGCAAAAAGGTGAGAACCAATACGATAACAACGATCGGGTGCTTACTGTTGATGAACTCAATGAGCTCATTAAAGAACAAAAAGCGTTATCTGCTGCCAACTATCAGCAAAGAAATCAGCAAGAAAATACTTCAAAGTCGGATCTCAGCGAAAACCCGACCGTATCCGCAAGCAAGCCACAATAATCATGTCATTATCTGCAAAACATTGCGTTTAGTTATTAGTTTCAAAGTTTAAGAAACAAGCTCAAACATTTTTTCCACTGTTTTTTCAAAATCATATTTTGGTAACCAATCCCAATCGGCACGTGCGGAATCATCAACAACCACATCGGGCCACATGGTAAAAAGCCCTGTCACCGTTTCATCAGGCTCGTACCGATACTGAAAGTTTGGGTAGCGTTGCAATACGGCGTTTACAACCATCTCGGCAGAGAGAAAGTATGCATGCAAGTTATAAGCGTGCCGAGTGAGTCGTTCTCTTGGTGCTTTGCAATGATCCACAATACTATCGACGACATCGTCAAGAAACAAAGTAGACATGCCTGCTTGTGGTGTGACAGGCAATATCAATTCTCTGCCTTCAATAGCTGCTTTAAAAGCATGTGATGGAAATGCTGTAACAGCAGTCGGAGGAGCAAAAGGTGATATCACCATCGGAAATCGCAAGACTCTAAAATCAAGGTTATTTTTTTTCTTGTAAAAAACACCTAACCTTTCTACCGCAACTTTAGTTGCACCATAAATATTCTCTGGCCACTGCTCAGTGTTTTCAGGTAAAGGGTCTGCCAGATCGCCACCATAAGATGCAGTTGTTCCAGCAAAGAAAAACTGCCTAACACCGAACTGGATCGCCAATTCAAGCAGATGAAAGGACGCAGTTGCATTTATGGACCAGGCCGCTTGATGATCGGCTTCGGAGCTGCCTGACAACAACGACGCCAAATGATAGATAGTATCTGGCTTGTGCTCAGCCAGAAGGGCTTCCAGCTGAGCTCGATCTCGTATATCGCCAATGACAATGGACTCGTTGGGGTGTACATGGTCCGGCTCAGTCCCTGGAATATCAAACTTGACGACGTGTGTGCCTTCAACAAGCAATCGTTTCGCAACCAAACGGCCCAGGTTACCATTGCCACCTGTAATCAAAGCAGTACCTGTTGATGAATTCACAGCGTTATCTCCTCTCGCTTATGACCGGCTACCGTATAATGTACCGGCCTGTAAACTGGAACGAGACTAGCATACATGACACAGCAATGCCTTATCGTAGGAGGTGGCCATGCCGCCGCTCAGCTTGCCATCTCCTTGCGCCAAGCTAAATGGGAACATGGCATCGTCGTTGTGTCGGCAGAAAACGTACTGCCCTATCATCGACCACCGTTATCAAAGGGCTTTATTGCAGGGGATAAAACCTTGGACGATATTCTGCTAAGGGACGCAGACTATTACCAAAAACGTGACATCGAGTTTCGCCTCAACACCACGGCAATTTCTATCGATGTAGAAAAGAAGACACTGGCTTGCGACAATGGTGATGTGCTGGAATTCAGCAAGCTTGCACTTGCAACCGGTGCGCGAGTGCGCGAGCTGGATCTGCCCGGATCGAAACTGCAAGGCTTGCATTATCTTCGGAATGCGACAGATGCTGATGCTATTTCAGCTGATATGCAGAAAGCAAAAAACGCAGTCATTGTAGGTGGTGGATATATCGGTCTTGAATTAGCAGCCTCATTTCGTAAAGCGGGAATAGATGTCACCGTATTGGAGATGGCTGACCGGGTTTTAAACAGAGTTGCCGCTGAATCGCTCTCAAAATTTTATCAACGCGTGCACGAGGAAGAAGGCGTCAGAATTATCAACAATGCAAATGTCAGAAAGTTTGTCGGTAAGGATAAAATGTCAGCTGTGGTGTGTGATGATGGAACCGAATATCCCGCAGACTTAGTTATTGTTGGCATTGGCGTGCTACCCAACACAGAACTTGCAGCCCAGGCTGGGCTTAAAGTCGACAACGGAATCGTCGTAGATGAATACGCTGTGACAAGCCATCCCGATGTTGTAGCCGCAGGGGACTGTACACTACACCCCAATGCCTTACTTGGCAGACACATTCGGCTGGAATCTGTACCCAATGCAACCGATCAGGCAAAAAGTGCCGCGGCAAGTATTTGCGGAATACCTAAGCCTTATGCGTCCCTGCCCTGGTTCTGGTCGGATCAGTTTGATCTAAAACTGCAAATTGCCGGGCTGAACCACAACTACGACGATGTAAGAATAAGAGGAAATGTAGATTCCGGCCGCAGTGTTGCTGTGTTCTATTTAAAAAAAGGGCAGGTAATTGCCGCGGATTGCGTCAATCGAGCACCAGAATTTGCAGCTACAAAAAGCGCTTTATCCAAGGGCTTTGAGATGCGCATCAGTGATCTGGAAGATGAATCTGTTTTAGCGCGAGACCTTGTCATTAAAGAAACCTAAGCAAAGAACACTATGTTGTTTGCAAGCTTGTGCTGATGCTTGCGTAGCAGTTCTAATGGCAAGTAAACCGTGTTAAACGTAAGGAATGCTACAATGTTTCCACATTCTCTTCCAGAATGGATGCATGCTTGTTCGCAACTAACCGTTGCAGCAGAAAAGGAAATCCAGACAGCTCAACAAGATCTTTGGTAACTAACTCAAAGCCAGCTTTTTTGTACATAGCAGCAAGATCGGGTCGATGAACACTGACATGGACTGACAAAGTTGAATCGCAGGCTAATAAAAGTTCCAGCATCGCACTGCCAAGACCTTTCCCACGAAAAGCTTCAATTACATAAAAAGAGGACAAGTAATATTCATTATCTGACCTACCTTGATTAACAACACTGAGTGACACCAGTTTTTCATCAACAAAACCACCAATGGCATTGTCATCAGAACAACTGTAAAAACCTGGTTCTGAAGAGAGCTTGTCAACCAATTTACTGGCTTTGTCGAAACCGACATAGTCCGAGTATTGTTCTATCATTGAACTGCACAAAGACACCTTAAATTCTTCACAGTCGATTTCATCTATTTCTCTTAGCAGAACTTGCTTACCAGACAAATCGAGCATCTTTGGCAATTTGAATTTCAATTTATCCATAGTGGTATACCTCATGAAATCTGATGCCGCAAAGGGCAACTAGTAATTCAATAACTGACCATTGTAAACAGAACTCATCAACACACATCTCCGTTTTACGCTCTTTCCGACTCTGCCTTAGCGTGATTGTTTTCTAGACTGCTAACGCTCAAGGGTTTGTCACACTTTAATTTTTTTCGTGCTTTCTTTGCTGTGCGATTGCCCATGTATTTTGCCCTGCATATAAAAACATTGTTTCTGAATATACTTTTATTTTTATTATTATTACTTCATTACTGCTTTACAACCTATGGCGCTTTTTGGATACCACGCGATGGGTCATTACCAATTTATCTGTACTGTGTTCAGATAAAATAATGGCAAAGCCAGTAAAAACTTAACGACAAATAATGTATTGACCCACAACGTTGAAAGGCCAGTAACAATCTAATAATCAGTTTGTTTACGTTTTTGCAATACAAGCTTTAGAACTATATTATAAGAATTCCGCAATTTTTAGCCCTACCCTTTTGGGTTAACTACGTTATAAATACTAAAACTGACCTTATTAAGTGGCCTAAACGTAATACATGCACTGAACTAAAAACACCAACCGCTTATTAAGCTCAATGCTTTATCACAGGGATTAGAATACGCTGCTTTGGAAGGCACAGGGGCAGTTTTAGCGCTGTTCTTTCGTCTAGGTTAGACACGTATACTGCTACCAACCCATAGCAAGAAAATAGCTACAAAGTAAGCAATTGCTACGAAAGGCCAGTTTTGTACTGCACCACGCCAGGCAGCAATGCCGTAGCGCCCTTGGATAACAAGTTGTGTTCCCGACAAGGGGCTGGCGGCCGTGCCTAAACCCCACGCAAACATATAAGTCAAACCGAGCAGGATGGGATCCGGATTGGTCTCCAGTAACAAAGGTGTTATCGCAGCAATTTGAATTATCGGGTGTACACCCATCGCCGCCACAATCACCATCAAAGCCAGAACCTGCGCCGCAGCTAACGCCGAGTAATGTGTTATCGGTGAGGCAATTATACCCACCTGCACCATCGATTTGAGCCCTGCTGCAAGTACGCCAGCAGAGAGAAACAGTTGTAGCTCATTTAACGATTTAGGAAGCTCTTGAATAACAAATTTGTGCAAGGACAATGCGGTCGCAGCCAGACCAGTTTGAATGAACAAGGTTACTATAGTCAGTAATATGGCACCCACAGCAATACTAATAAGAATCGATACACTGGGTAGGAGCACGCTGCTTAGCATAACCAGGCAAGCCAAAGTAAACGGCACCCATAAGCTCTCCAGTTGCAATGGGTAGCCATGGAAATTTTCCAGTTTCTCTCTATGCCAGAATAGCGCTACAAAGTATTGAGCCAATAGCACAAATATTAGTAAAGGTAGTCCGTTAATCATCAAGGGGACAATCGATGCACCAGGAACCGCGGTCAGAACAACAGCAGTGCCGGCGAAAAAAGGCGACCAGGTTGAGCACGCGCAGAACACTCTCGAAACAGAAGCTGCCGTGAAATAGTCCATCGGCCGATTAAGCGTTAACCTGTCACCGATGAGCACAGGCGCAGAAATATTGATAACAGAACCAAACAGACTAAGGCTTACCAAGGTATTCCAGTATGCCTTTTTCCCGACTGGTAGCTTGTCTTTATGAGCCAATCGGCTCTGCATCAGTAACTTTAGCAAGCCAACTGATACCACCATGGTCAACAGGCCCGTGTTCTGCGAAATAACCGAAGCCCAGGGAATGGGTACGCCATTGAAGGAGCCATACAGCAACATACTCATGCCGATGGAAATCAACAGACCAAATTGCACACGTTGCGATTTAACTGTGTCGGGTAATAGTAAAAGACCAGCGACAACAGCAAACAAACCTGCCGGCCAGAACTCACGAAAATCGGGCAGCGATTCCGAGACACCAGCGATGATGGTACTTAAAACAAGACACAGTAATAGCCAACCACTTGCTGATTTGCGGCTCACGTGAAAGACGTGCAAATCACACTATTAATAGTTCGGTTTGCGCTTGTCGATGAACGCTTGCATTCCTTCTTTTTGATCGGCTGTTCCAAATAGAGAATAAAATGCACGCCGCTCAGTACCAAGACCCTGCTCGAGCGATGTATTCATACCTGAATTAATACACTCTTTAATTAATCTGGCCGCTGGCCGAGATTGTTTGGCGATAAAGCTCGCCGTCTCAATTGCTTCGGGCAACACATCTGAAACAGGTAATACACGTGACACAAGCCCCACTTTTTCTGCTTCAGCAGCATCCATCATTCTACCCGTAAGGCACATCTCCATTGCTTTGGCTTTACCGACTGCACGCGTGAGTCGTTGTGTTCCACCAAGCCCGGGTGTGGTCCCAATTTTAATTTCTGGTTGTCCAAACTTGGCGTTGTCGCCAGCAATAATGAAATCGCACATCATGGCAATTTCACAGCCACCACCCAATGCATACCCCGTTACTGCAGCAATGGTTGGTTTAGGGCAACTGGCAATACGTTCCCACTGCCCTAGAAATTGCTGTTGCATAGCAGGCAGATAGGTTTGATCAACCATCTCTTTTATATCAGCTCCAGCTGCAAACGCTTTCTCGCTACCCGTTAGTACGATGACAGCTACAGCATAATCAGATTCGAACTGGTCAAGCACTTCAACCACTTCAAGCATCATCTTTTCTGATAAGGCATTCATCGCATCTGGACGGTGAAGCGTGATAACACCAACACCGTTTTCAATACGACTTTGAATTGTTTCGAAGCCCATAATTTACAACTGGTCTACAGCAACAGAAATGGTACTCTCAGCACTTTCAGTAACGATGGTGCAACCAGACTCCACCAGCGGTAGCATGCGTTCCGAATAGTAACGAGCCAGCGCCATTTTAGTATCAAGATAAGCATGATCTGCTCCCTCATCTGACTTAACACCATAGGCCGCCAACGCAGCGCGAGCAATCATCCACCCTCCGGCCAGACGACCTTGCATCATCAAATATTCAACCGATGTCGCTGAAGGCAGGGTTGCATCGTTTTGCCGAAGCAACCATTTTGTTGCTTCTTCTGCAGCCTTAACCGCTGCACTTAAACGTTTTGAGACCGCTTTAAGATCAACATGGTCTATCCCTTCCAGAACATTAAGCGTGGCCTGCATATCCGCTAACAATTCAGACATACCCTGCCCGCCATCACGCGCAGTTTTGCGACCGATCAGATCGTTAGCCTGAATAGCTGTTGTACCCTCGTATATAGGCGCTATACGTGAGTCACGCAGGTGTTGAGCAGCACCAGTTTCTTCGATAAAGCCCATTCCACCATGTACTTGCACACCCAGTGAGCATAACTCCACACCAAGTTCTGTAGACCAGCCTTTAACCAGCGGTGTCAATAGCTCACCTCGACGCTGATGTTTTTCTCGCACATCTTTATCAGGATGACTGCTGGCTACATCAAACGCCGCTGCACATTCAAGTGCAAGACCACGCATGGCTTCAATGCTTGAACGCATGGTCATGAGAATGCGGCGCACATCGGGGTGATTAACAATGCCTTGATCGTCCTCGCTTGTACCCAGCATGGTCTTGCCCTGCTTGCGGTCTTTTGCGTAAGACAAAGCTTGTTGATATGCCCGCTCTGATATGCCGTAGCCTTCAACACCAACGGCGTGTCGTGCCTGGTTCATCATGGTAAACATATACATCAAGCCATGATGTTCTTTACCCACCAGATAACCAACAGCACCACCTTTATCTCCGTACTGCATGACGCAAGTGGGGCTGGCATTGATACCCAGTTTATGCTCTATCGACACACACTTAACATCGTTTTGTTCGCCCACGGAACCATCATCATTGACCATAAATTTAGGCACAACAAATAATGAAATACCCTTTACACCTTCGGGAGCGTCCGGTAGCCGGGCAAGTACCAGATGGATAATGTTCTCGGTCATATCGTGATCACCATAAGTGATGTAGATCTTCTGACCTTTAATTAAAAAATGATCGCCACTGGGCTCTGCCGTTGTACGTATGGCCGCGAGATCAGTACCTGCTTGTGGTTCGGTTAAGTTCATTGTGCCCGACCATGTACCCTCAACCATTTTGGGCAGATACTTACTTTGCATTTCCTCTGAAGCGTGATGCACAAGCGCATCAACTGCGCCTTGTGTCAGCAATGGACACAGACCAAAAGACATGTTGGCGCTGTGCCACATTTCCTGAACGGCTGCAGACACACACATGGGTAATCCCTGACCACCAAACTCTGTAGGAAAAGCCAAAGCACCCCAACCCGCTTCAATGAACTGATTGTATGCATCCGACCAACCTTCAGGTGTTTTAACCCCGTTTTCTGTCCAGGTGCTGCCTTGTTGATCACCAATGACATTTAGCGGGGCAAGTACCTCACCCGTAAACCGAGCAGATTCATCCAGGATCGCATCTACCAGATCAGGGGTGGCATCTTCAAAGCCTGGTAATTTTGCAATGGCATCAAGACCAATTACGTTGTTGAGGACAAAGGCAATGTCTTTAACGGGTGCTGTGTAAGTCATTCGCGTACTCCTGATAAATTCTGCGGGTTTGGATGCGAGTATCCGTCGCTATGTGATTTCAGATACTCGGCAACCTTTTCAAGATAGTGACACATTAAAGGATAGTGCCACTTTACGACGATGGGTAGATCGAGGGCGTATTGTTGCAAAGTGTCCACAAAGCACGATAGCTACAACGCAAGGTAGCTACGGTGCAAACTGACTGCGCTACTTGTCACAACCAGCTGCGCACCTGACAAAAAACGGTCGCAGCTGGTCGCAACTGGTGGTTTAAAACCTAACTATCCAGCGCTTTACTCAGTTCTGGCAGTGCATCAAACAAATCTGCAACCAGACCATAATCAGCAACCTGAAAAATCGGTGCTTCTTCGTCTTTGTTAATGGCCACAATAACTTTACTGTCTTTCATACCCGCCAGATGCTGTATTGCGCCCGAGATACCTACGGCAATGTACAAGTCTGGGGCAACCACTTTACCGGTTTGACCAACCTGATATTCATTTGGCACGAAGCCGGCATCGACTGCAGCGCGTGACGCACCCACAGCTGCATTGAGCTTGGCTGCAATTTCATCGATCATGACAAAGTTGTCGCCGCTTTGCATACCACGACCACCTGATATAACAATACCGGCGCTTGTGAGTTCTGGTCGATCAGATTGAGAAAGCTCCTGGCCAACAAAAGAAACCTGGTCACTCGCACCCACTGGGCTGATTGTATCAACACTGGCACTGCCGCCAGTCTCTGCCACTGCATCGTATGCGGTTGATCGAACAGAAACCACCTTTACACTATCGCTACTTTTAACGGTTGCCATAGCGTTACCAGCATAAATCGGCCGAATAAATGTATCAGCTGAGACGACTTCGGTGATATCTGAAATACCCGACACGTCCAGTTTTGCCGCAACACGAGGCATGACATTTTTACCAGCCGCTGTTGCAGCAAACAAAATGTGAGAATAACCATCGGCTGCACTGCATACAAGATCGCCCAGATTTTCTGCCAGCTCGTGCTCGTATGCTGCATCATCGCAATGGATTACACGGGTAACGCCATCGACCTTTGCTGCAGCTTCTGCCACTGCGCTACTACCTGAACCTGCAACCAGTAAATCAATATCGCCGCCGATAACTTTAGCCGCCGCTACAACGCTCAATGTAGCGGGACGTAATTCACCGGCTTCATGTTCAGCAAGAATAAGAATGCTCATTTATATTTTCTCCTGTAGGCGCCGGTTAGATAACTTTCGCTTCGTCACGCAGCTTTTCAACAAGCTCCGCAACACTGCTTACAATGACGCCTGCCTCACGAGTAGGGGGCTCGTTCACTTCAACAACGCTCAAGCCACTGCTGACGTCTACGCCAGTATCTGCAACGGGAATCACTTCCAGCGGTTTCTTCTTTGCTTTCATGATATTGGGCAACTTAGCATAGCGTGGCTCATTAAGACGCAAGTCTGTGGAGATAACCGCAGGGCTTTTTACACGTATGGTTTCAAGGCCTGCATCAACTTCGCGTGTCACGTTAAGGTGATCGCCATCGACTTCTACCTTGGATGCGAATGTGGCTTGAGACATACCCGTTAATGCTGAGAGCATTTGCGCGGTTTGATTACAATCATCATCGATGGCCTGCTTGCCGAGCACTACCATACCTGGGGATTCTTTTTCGACAATATGCTTGAACAACTTGACGATGGCCAGGGGTTCCAATAGCTCATCTGTTTCGATAAGTATGCCTCTATCAGCGCCCATTGCAAGACCGGTGCGGATAGTTTCCTGGCTTTGCGCTGGCCCGATGGACAATACAATGACCTCTTCAGCATGGCCTGCTTCTTTGAGCCGCAGCGCTTCTTCAACGGCAATTTCATCAAAGGGATTCATGGACATTTTGACGTTGGCGAGTTCAATACCCGACTTGTCAGCTTTGACTCTAGCTTTAACGTTGTAGTCCAGAACACGTTTTGCGCCTACGAGAATTTTCATAGGGGTTGGATCCTCAGAACAGATGTATGGGTGGAGGGCAAATTTTACCCGTTTTCAAACAATACAGCTCTATTAACGGCAGCCAGTTGCCATGCCGCGATTAAGCCATGTCGCCATTGACAAATTCAGGACGCAGATTGGGCGCTATTTCGCGTTATTCGCCAATATCTTCGTTCCAGAGAGCAGGCTCAGCAGCAATGAATTCTTCCATCATTGCAATACATTCTGGGTCGTTGAGAATCTCAACTTTCACTCCCCGGCCCTTTACATACGTTTCTGGCCCCTGAAAAGTTTTGTTCTCACCGACGACAATGTGGCCGATGCCATATAACAACGCTGCCCCACTGCACATATCGCATGGAGACAGGGTGGAATAAAGGATGGCACGCTGGTAGTCGCTTGCCACAAGCCGCCCCGTATTTTCAAGGCAATCCATTTCGGCATGGCGAATGGCACTGCCTTGTTGAACACGCTGGTTATGACCTCGGCCGATGATCTTTCCGTCAAGAACCAATACAGATCCAATGGGAATTCCGCCTGCCGCACGGCCCTTGCGAGCCTCCTCAATTGCTGCCTGCATAAAAGGGGTGTGTTGGAGCATGGCTTTTAGTCCAGTTGGATTCGGCCTTGTATGCTAACAAAAACACGGCTGGTACCGACCGCAATTGCCGGAGCTGATTTAATCGCGCTGGAGCTCGCCGCACCCCGTATTTGTGCACGCTCGTAAGCGGGTGTACGAGAGCTACCAGTATGGATATTGACATCAAGAATTTTGTAATCGGGTGCACCCATGTTTGTCTGCACCAAAAGTGCGCGTTGCTTAAAGGCACCAAGTGCCTCGTTAATAAGCTGATCTTCGGCTTTTTTTCGTGTGGCAGGCTTGGCACTCATTTGAATACCCTGCACTTGTAAGCGCTCTTGTAGTAGCTGTACAGCTTTGCCGGCTTCTTCAAAGTTATCCGTTTGCAACCGCAACTGTTGTGTCGCATTCCAGCCAATGATGCGGGACCCCTTTTTTTCATAACGGGGGCGTGTCTGATAGTCACGCGTTTCGACATCGATTGAGCGATAGGCCATGAGTCTCGTTAATGCCCAACTCATATTGGCATTAACATCATTAGCAAGCTCAGCCGCATCACTGCCCTGTGCCTGCACGACGAGATTAACCACCATTAAATCGTTAGACACCTCGGCTTCGGCTTCGGCACTGAGCGAATACACACTGTATACAGGGCTGTTGCCGTCATCTGCGTGAAGGCTTGATGTGACCACCAACAACAGCAAAGTTAAAAAGTGCAACCTACAGCAGTACGCAGCAGTTGACATCACTAGCGCTCCAATATGGCAGTGACACCCATGCCACCCGCAGTGCATACAGAAATAAGCCCGCGACCACTGCCTTTTTCATCCAGCATTTTTGCCAGCGTGGCTGTAATGCGCGCACCCGTTGCGGCAAACGGATGCCCAACCGCCAGGCTGCTGCCGTTTACATTCATTTTGCTACGATCAATACTACCCAAAGGCGCATCGCGGCCTAGCTGTGTTCGGCAATACTCTTCGTCTTCCCAAGCCTTAAGTGTGCAAAGCACCTGCGCTGCAAACGCTTCGTGGATTTCGTAAAAATCAAAATCCTGCAAGTTCAACCCGGCTCGTTGCAGCATATCGCTTACGGCCACCGTAGGTGCCATCAGTAAGCCCGCCCCTTCAACAAAATCCACAGCACCGGTTTGTGTGTGAGTTAGGTACGCAAGAACAGGTAAGCCACGCTCTTTGGCCCACTCTTCGCTGGCTAACAAAACACCCGCCGCGCCATCGGTTAACGGTGTGCTGTTTCCTGCTGTCAGTGTGCCTTTTTCTGACTTTTCGTATGCGGTACGCAAGCCACTAAGTACTTCTACACTGGTATCTGTGCGCATGTTGTTATCGCGCACCACACCTTCACAAGGCAATAATAAGTCTTCATAAAAACCACGCTGATAGGCAGCGGCCGCGTTAAGGTGACTGGCGACGGCCAATTCATCCTGATCTTTTCGCGTTATACCCCACTCTTGCGCCATTAACTCACAGTGCTGTCCCATGCTCATTAATGTTCGTGGCTCATTGACTGATGGTGGAACGGGCTTTAATTCTTTTGGGCTGAAGCCTTTAAACAGTGCCAGTCTGGATTTTAAATCACGCGCCTTTCCGAGCTTGACTAGCCTTGTAGCGAATTTTTTCCCAAAGCTAATGGGCACGTCACTGACCGTATCCGTGCCAGCGGCTATAGCGCTGTCTATCTGCCCTGATGCAATTTTAGCTGCGGCAACAGCCGCCGCTTGCAAGCTGGTGCCACATGCCTGTTGCATCGTTAAAGCAGGTGTTGCAGCCGAGAGCTTGGTAGAGAGCATAGCCTCACGCGCAAGGTTCCAGTCTTTGGAATGCGTAATAACTGCACCGGCATTGACTTCCCCTAATTGAGCCCCGGCCAGATCGTACTTGTCGACCAGACCATTTAGGACAGTGGAAAGCATTTTCATGTTAGACAGGTTGGCATACGATGAACCGCTACGACAAAACGGAATGCGTAAACCACCGACTACTGCGACGGGTCTTAGAGTTTGATTAGCCATTATTGTTATCCATTTTCAAAAATCGGTTTATCGTACTTTTCTTATCTGGCAAGCTCGTTTACTTTTTGTGATGGTCTAAGTTAACTGACTAAAATTCCATTCAGGCTTGCTTACTTTGTTTCTGTTGACATAGCCTGCTAACCAGCAATCTGATCTTTCTTGCTACTTCTCCTGATTAGCAAGGTAGTTCATGGGGCCACCCGTAAACGGCGCGAAGCCAGTACCGAAGATAATACCGGCGTCGAGTAAATCATCGTCTTCGACAATACCGTCCGCCGATACCGCTTTGCATTCATTTAAAAACGGTTTCATCAAACGTTTTGCCAGTGTATCGCCATAAGCATTGTCGACGGTTGCAGGCTTGCGATCGGCACGCCCACGATCCCAGACATAAAAACCTTCACCGGTTTTTTTGCCCAGTTTTTTATCGTCAATCTTACCCTGCAATAAGGTTCTGTGGGCTTCAACATCACCCTTGGCCAGAGTTTCAGCCACATTCATGCAAACATCAAGACCCACAACATCAGCTAGCTCTATTGGTCCCATAGGCATGCCAAAGCGAATGGCAGCAGCATCGATGATCTCTTTGTCGATACCTTCCATGTACATGGTAATGGCTTCCATCAAATACGGTGCGAGTACACGATTAACCAGAAAACCGGGTGAGCTTTTGGTTCGAAGCGGAAAACGATTGATCTGTGAACAAAAAGCTGCACCCTTTATGGT
The DNA here is from genome assembly GCA_938038175.1 of uncultured Granulosicoccaceae bacterium. Classification (GTDB taxonomy): domain Bacteria; phylum Pseudomonadota; class Gammaproteobacteria; order Granulosicoccales; family Granulosicoccaceae; genus Granulosicoccus. The sequence goes on from CALHRQ010000247.1 coordinate 13,702, forward strand.
CCAGTGATCTTCTGTATTGCTGCCATAGACCACTTCAACCAATGGCATCTTGGCCACCGGATTAAAAAAATGCAAGCCGATCAAGCGTTCGGGAGATTGCAGATCTTTTGATAATTCTTCCAGCGGCAAAGCTGAGGTATTCGTTGCCAGTACAGCATGAGGTGCCATACGAGGTTCGATGCTGGCATAGAGTTCGCGCTTAGCGTCAGCATTTTCATAAATGGCTTCAATAATGACATCGGCACGTGCAACGCCATTGCCTTCAACATCGGGTATTAACCTTGACACAGCAGCGCTAATTGCCGGCTTCTGTCTTAGCCGCTTTTTAAACAGTGCCTTAGCACGTTTTAAAGCCGGTTCAATGTATTTCAATTCTCGATCTTGTAAAGTGACTTCCATACCTTGCACAACACACCAGGCAGCAATATCGCCGCCCATAACACCAGCACCAATCACGTGCACACGCTTGACAGGAAAATCTTCAGACTTCCCCAACTCTTTCATGCGTTCTGTCAGGAAAAACACACGGCGCAGATTAGTTGCGGTCGGGCTTAACATCAAGCGGCCTACCCGTGTGGCTTCACCTTCAAACATGCGCTTGCGATTGTCTCGATGCTGTTCCCACAGATCGATCATTTCAAATGGCGCTGGATAATGCTGCGGGTTAGCTTTTTCAGCTGTTTTCTTTCGCAGCATTGCAGCGATAGCTTTACGCGCTGGTTGTAGATTAGTGAGTTTTGCCATGGCTGATGGGCCACGGCTTTTGCGTTTTTTAACGATGGCGCGTCGTGCTGTCCACTTGAGGCTGCCAAATTCATCAACCAGTTCGTCGATGATACCGACACCGCGCGCAGCAGGAGCCCGTAACATACGCCCGGTTAACATAAGCTCCATGCCTTTTAAACCACCAACTTTTTCTGTCAGGCGCGTGGTGCCACCCAAGCCGGGGAAAATACCCAGTTTGACTTCAGGAAAACCGACTCGCGTTTCGGGCACATTAAGCGCAACAATGTAGTCGCAGGCTAATGCCAGTTCCAGACCACCACCCAAACAAAAACCATGCACTGCCGCAACCGTTCGACATTTCAGGTTTTCGAGGCGAGCAAAGATCTCATGACCTTTACTGATTTTAGCGGCCGCTTCTTCAGCTGAATCGAAATCTGAAAACTCACGTATGTCTGCACCCACGATGAAACTTCCAGGCTTACCCGATTGCACAACAAGGCCTTCCAGATGGGCACTTTCGGCATAGTTCATAATGTCGTCAAGTTCTGCCAGTACTGCCTCGCTCAAAGAATTAGTGCTTTCACCCTCTCGATCGATAGTCAGCCATAAAATGCCACTGTTGTCGTGTTCGGTCCTCCAATGGGAGTACTGCTTCAGCTCTTGATTGCTCATGTAAACTCGTTGGCAAATGCCAGTAAAGGAATAGTTGTGTATATGGCGCTGTTAGTTTAACAAGCTATAGGCAAAGCCAAGCTCGTCAGGATGTAATCATGTTTAAAATGTCAGGTTAGATGACACAAAAGTCTGCAGTCGTTGTCGCTCTGCGTCCCATGCAATATCAAGCCGGATATCCGTATTACTGATCGACTCAATTTTTAAGCGCAATCCCATCCCTACACGCAGTTCCTGCCTGGCAAGATTAACATTGCCGCGCTCGTAGGCGTTACCAGCATCAGCAAATGCAACCCAGCGCCACTGCGGATGCGAGAACAACGCAGTTAGATACTCCACATTAACCAGTGCAAGCATGTCACCACTAACACTATTAGTTTCAAGACCACGTATCAACTCCCCACCTCCAAGGCTGAAATGGTGTTCACCAAATGGCGCACCATCGCTAAGACCGATACGCGTTTGTATATTCAAATTTCGCAAGCCAGACAACGGAATGTACCAACGGCTATAGAGATCAAGCCGAGAATAACTGAAATCCGAACCAATGCCTGTGCTTGCAAAACGTGCAACCACACCAGATACCGATCCTCGTCGGCGATAGAAATCCTGCTGCACAAGTCGTGTTTCTGCTCCCAGAACAAACGACATATCATGGCCTTCTGTAAAAGGACCAAGGCCCCCGCTTTCAAGCTGCAAGGATCGTGCATCGAAGCGCAGCCCAAAAAAGTAACGTAAGCCTTGCAGGCCTTGATTTTTATTTACCCAACGCGACAGCAACAGTTCAAACTGTTGCTTGTCCGAAAGAGCTCGACCAAAAGTCAAACCACTTTGCTCTAAGTCTCGCCGCCGTCGTTCTAAAAATAAACCGAGCCCAAGACCGTAAGATGTATTTAAAAAACGTGGCACATCGTACTCAAGTCGATGCACAAATCCACGCAGACCATTGCCGTCGTCCTTTTGTCGAACTTCAGACGTTATGCGCATATTATGCAGCCGCCCGTGCAGATTATCCCAACGCATCTGCAGTCCAGCACGTAATTCGGCGTCTGAGGTTCGGCTTAAGCGAGGAATAAGGAAAAATGAAAATTTCTCTTCAACCGTAAACATGACAGTCAAAGCATTGTCATCCTGAAAAAGAATTGCGCGGGCCGATTTAAACAATCCCAGATTCATGATGTTCTGCGTACTATCGATGATGTCGTCCAGTGAGCAGATGTCCCCACGCTTGATCGCCAATTCTCTCTCAAGGTATTGAGGTTTGGTTTTACGGTTTCCGGCAAAACGAATGTCTGCGATTTGGCCAACGCAAAATTCTTCCCCTGGTATCGCATCAGCGGCCGCAACAATATCTACCCAGGACAGGTATAAAAGCAGGGCGAAAAGCGCCAACCGGTTTGTTGACTTATCCTTCACATCTTAGCGGTGGTTAAGGGGCCAGAAACAGGCCCAGTCTCACTCGTATCGGTAGAAAGGATCGTGCCTGAAATCGAACACAGCGCCAGATTCAGAGACTTGGTAATGCAGTGCGTGTGCTGGGCTCTCTGGCTTTTTGTCGATGATCTCGCAGCGCGCTTTCCAATGTGTCTGGAATAGCCGTCATTTCAGCTGCCATAGCATCACCCGATGCTCTGAATCGCATCGCGTCCAAGGCACTTATTTGTGCTTTTAATGCTTCAGAATCCAGTCTTTTTGCGATATCACCAACAGCCGTCGGGGGACTTTCCGGCCAAACCATCGCTCCCCAGGCCAACAGCGCGTGCGATAATTTTGACGCATCATTGGAATCGCAGGCTTCACGAATACCGGCAAGCGAGGCTTTGGCACTAGCACGCCTGTGAAAGCGATCTGCCTGGGATGCTGATGATGGTACATCTGTTGAGGAGACATCACGAGACCGGGCACGACGCCAGCCCAGGCCAACCAAAATCAGGCTAAGTAACCAGCCAAAGATCGCAAGCAAGGCCAGCGGTTTCCAAAAACTCGCAACACTTTCTCCAGCTTGAGTGATACCAGAACCAGGCAGTATGGGCTGATTAGCGGAGTTCGAGCTACCGCCGCCAGCTTGATCAGCCACAGACTGACCAGAGAGCAAAGCATTATTGTTGGCCGCGCCGTTCGCGTTATTGCCAGAGGCCGAATTCTGGGCATTGCTCGGGGTAGCAACGCTGCCAGAAGCGAGCGAATCAGGGCCAGTTTTTACATCAAGCGTGACCGCGGGTAAAAGCGCTGTTTCAATTTTTCCTGTTACGGTGCTGAACCATTCCAGCTTTACTTCTGGCAATACCAGTGCGCCTGCCACCTGCGGAATGATCGCCCAGCTACTTAGCTGTTGTGCAAGAACTCCTTGCTCGTTCGAATCAGTAGAAGATACGGGCGCGTCGGCATAGATGCTGAGCTTGTCTACCTCTGGTACGCCGATCTCTGGCAATTGTGCATCACCAACACCCACAGCCAATAGTTGGATTGTGCGCGTCACTGGTTGATCAACCACGATGCTATTGATATCTTGAGACCAGGAATCTGTGAGAGTGACTTGCCTGGCAGGTAACCACCAGCCACTGCTTGAATCAGGCCGTGGCTGGACATCAAGTGTCAGCTCTTCACTCAAGCGAGTTAAACGACGCGTTCTTCGACGTGCATTTGGATACCGATTGCGATCGACCGCCACCGTGGTTTGCAATTCTATCGGTGGTATTACAATATCACCGCTTTCCTGCGGAAACAGCGCAAAGCGACGTTGCAGGACATTATAGGTACGACCCTCCACCGTTTCTATGGAGTTGGTATCACCGCCCAGTTGCCGCACTTGCAAATTGTCTGACTCGGGCACGCTCAGAGAGCCATCAAGAATCTGTACATCCTGATAGACCTTAACCGTATACAACACCTGGGCTTGCACAAAGGGTGACGCATCATCAACAAAGACTTCAACGTAGAGTTCACGTTGCGAACCGGTTGCAGCCTCATTTACCTGCAAAGTGATTGGGCTACTGCTTTTATCACCAACGTTTATTGGCGGTATGGTCAAAGGGCCAGTACGTTTTGGCACGAGTTCCAATGCCCATTCGACTATGCTGGTTTGACGCCCATTAACAATATTGACTTGGCGCGAGCTTGAACGCCCAACCACTGAAAAGTCTTTATCAAGGGCACTGGCATCCAGTTCCTTGTCCAAACCATAGGCACGCACATTTAAGATAACGGACTCATCGGCAGAAATTGCTGGTGCACTTAGCTGCACTTCTACACGCGGTGTTTGAGCCCACAATGGGAAGCAGATTAGGCATAGAACAAAAAACAGCGTTACGCTTTCTCTTGTGCGGTGTACAGTGCTTGCACCAACACACTGGCTGACATTTTTTGTCAAGCAGCCGCCGACACTTCCAATCAAGCGCCATTTTATGTTTTTACTGATGTGGTTACCAGGGATTTGCACTGCTATTCACCTCAGGAAATTCAGACCGATGGCTGTTTTCCAACTTACGCCGAAGTAATCCAGCCGGGTCATCAGGAATTTGTTTCAGCCATTGTTCGTTGGCTTGTTCACGCTCTGTCATGGTTTCAACCGAAGCGATGTCATCTGATCCTGACTGCGGTTGCTCTTGTTCTTGTTGTAGAGCTTGCTCGCCCTCAAGCGCAGCTCTTACCGCAGCTTCTTCTGCCAGGCGTTCGTCTTCGCTCTGTTGTTGCTCAGCTTGTTGCGCATCCTCCTGACCTTGCTGTCCTTGTTCATCAGACTGTTGCTCGCCTTCTTGCTGCTGTTCTCCCTGCTGTTGTTCGCCTGACTCGCCTTGCTCGCAATCCTGAGGTTGATTCTCATCAGATGACTTCTGATCCTGACCTTCGCCGGATTGTTGTTGTTGCTGTTGCTGTTCCAGTTGCAGCAGCTGCTCGGCTATAGCACGGTTATGGGCTGTTTTGTCGTGTAATGCGCTCTTGTCTTCAGTTTGTGCTTCAAGCAACTGATCATAGAGTTCGATAGCCTCGGCATAATTGCCGTTTCGTACTTGTGCTGTTGCTTCGTTATACAGCGAGCGATTTACAACGTCGTTATTATAATTTCCAGTTACACCATTGTTGGCCGCGTTTTTAGTTGCATCATTTTCAGCAGCAGCGTTCAGTACACCTTCTCGTTCCTGTGCAAATGCCTCAGCGGCGTTATCGTATTTCTCAAGTTTATAATCAGCTGCACCCTTCCAATGCTTTGAAGGCGCATCTTCGGCAAGTTTTTCATAATCACCGTTTTCGAATTGTTGTCGCGCTCGTTGTTCAGGTGTACTCCAAAAATTTTGCCAGGTATTGGCATACGCCTGTGAGCTAAAGACACAAAGCATGGCAAGACACAGGGCACGCGTGCTGTGTTTGAAGTAGGCGCAACACGTCATACCACACCTCGCCGAAACAACAAAAGCGCAAAACCAAGTAAAACCCAAAGTACGTAGGGGCTGAATTCAACCCAATAGTTATGGGTTTGATCCTGCTCGCTTGTATCGCCCGCTATCAAAAGCGAATCCTGTACTTTTTTTAGCGCTTCAAGGTCGCTATTGTCGCTACTGATATCCACATATACACCACCACCAGAGCGGGCCATCGTCATTAGGCCTGAGCGATTAAGTTGTGGTACGACAATCGCACCTGTCGAGTCTTGAATAAAGCGACCATTTGAGCCTCGAAGCGGTGCACCTTCTGCAGTACCAACACCAACAATGGACAAACGGTGGCCGGCATCCGATACACGTACTGCAGCTTCGATACCTTTGGCGCTGACTTCGGTATCACTGAGTAATACCAGATGGCCTTCGGCTATACCGGCCTGCGCCAGTAGATCAATACCCTTGTTAATGGCCAGATCTACGCGACTGCCCTGAGCTGGCATGATCTCGGGGGTGAGTGAAGTCAAAAATGCGGCGATGGTTTTAGCGTCATCTGATAATGGGCTAATAACGTAAGGTCGCTCGGCAAAAGCCACCAGTGCCACTTGAATTCCACGCGCCTGCTCCAGCATGTCGCTTAGCTTAAAACGTGCACGGGTGAGCCTGTCGGGTTTTATATCATCGTTAGTCATCGAATACGATAAATCGAATAACACAACCTGTGCACGCTGCCCTTGATAAACAGGTACATCTTGTTGTTGCCATACAGGACCACTTAAAAGTAGCAATGCGACAAACCAACCCAGCAACAATAACAGTCGGTGCAGTGATCGCCCATTTGAGACAGGTTCGAGAACATGAGCTTGTAATGATGGGTCAATGACATTCTCCCATGCGCTATTGCTGTACTTGCGCCTCAACACAAATACGGCGATGGCAAACAACGGTACAAAACCAAGCAGCCACCACGGCCTTAAAAATTGCAGCGGCCAATCAGCCATTTTTTCCAGCCCCTCTAAGAAACTGTGCTAATGCCCATATCAAACTGAACAACAGTGCAGCAGCAAGTGGCCAGGCAAACAATTCGCGCAGTGGTCTGAAGTCTTCTACGTCAAGATCAGTTGGTTCTATCTGATCGATTTCCAGATAAATGTTCTCAAGCTCTTTTTGATCTCTGGCCCGAAAGTATTGACCGCCTGTGATCTCTGATATTTCTATAAGCGTTTGCTCATCGAGTTCGCTTCGCCGCATACCCAAAGCTCTACCAAACAGGCTACCGCCGGATTCTGAACCAACACCTATTGTGTGCACCCTGATTTGGTTATCTGCTGCCAGGCGTGCCGCATCGATAGGATCGACAGCACCTTCAGAATTCTCACCGTCCGTTAACAGAATTAACACTCGAGAATCAGATTCGCGTTCACGCAGACGTTTAACGCCCAAGCCAATAGCATCACCAATGGCGGTTGATCTCCCGGCTAAGCCAACAGTTGCTTCATCCAGAAAGTGCTGAATGGTTTCGTGATCGTGCGTCAATGGAGATTGAACATAAGCATTGGACCCAAACATGATCAAACCTATTCGATCACCAGTACGCCTTGCAACAAAATCACTGGCAACCGTTTTAACCACGGCCATTCTCGTAACGCGTGCATTACCCGCATAGAGATCTTCTTCATTCATGCTGCCGGAAATATCGATCGATAACATCAAGTCACGACCAGTAATAGGCACACCCAAAGGCTCATCAAGATACTGTGGCCGTGCGGTTGCACCCACTAGGGCAAACCACATAATAGTTAATAGCAAAAGGCTTAATACACCTCGGCGCCCTACACCTGCACCAACTGACAGAGCTTTGTAGCGGCTTGTATCCGGCACCAATAAAGCACGTTGCTGATTGGTTTTTGCGCCTGGCAAAAGCCAGTAGGCAAGCAAAGGCAGCGGCAGTGCGAGAAATGCCAGCGGCCAGGCAAATTCAATATTTAATTGCTCAAGCACGACCAGCACCGATTTGTACGCTTCGCCCTTGACGACGAACTGATTCGATTAAGCTTTTTAGCGAGTCAAACAGATCATCAAGATCACCGGAAGCAGCCCCTGGTTCTTTCCGATAAGGCATGTCAAGCAGCATACGACCAATGCCTTGCGTAAAAAGAGGCTTTCCGCATAAACGGTCAAGCTCTTGTAACCACGGCTCACCTGCAACTGAAGCTATTGCCTCTCTCTCATTTGCAACCAATGCGACTCGACGAGCAAGTGCAGAACAACGAGAAACGGTTATCGCTGTGGAGTCGTTAATGACAGCGGCACGGATCTGCTCAAGCTCATCGCATGCTTCGTGATACCAACGCCTGTTTCTTCTTAAACGTACCCACAACCATGCCAGCAGCAAAAACAAAATTAATAGCACAGCAAGCAACCACCAGCCAAGGGCCAATTCACTGAAGAACGATAAACTCGTGAACGGTTGAAGTTCTATATCGTGTAGTTGTTGCAGTAATTGTTCTTGTTCGTTCATGAAGGCAACTCAGGGAGCAGGATCGCTTTTATCAGCCATTGTCCTGTTGATGATGCTTGCCGCAGTATCAAGTAGTGGCTGATGTGTGCTGGCTTTTATATAAACGTGCCCTCGACTGGTAAAGAAAGATTTCACCCTCTCTGCCTGCTCTGCTTGTGATTGAGTATATTGCCTGGATCTGGTATCCCGGCCCGTTTGAATCGCAAATTTATCTGCACCACTCACTTGACTACTGCGCACAGTGTAACGACCAGACGCCGGCAAGTGATGTTCAATGGGGTCCGTAATATGCACTGCCACCATATCAAGCTTAGGCAACACACTTCCCAGCACAGATTTCGCATCATCATTGAAACCGCTGAAGTCGCTTAGCAGGATAACAGAGCTGCCTGATTGAACCACATGCCGAAGCTGTGAGAGACATTGGACTAATGCATCTTCTTCAGTAGCCGGACTATCACTCGGCGTTTGGGATTGCGCTTCGATGATGCTTCGAAATAATTTCATCAAACCACGACGCCCAGGTTGCGGTCGAATTTGTGTATGCCAATCGTTGCTGAATACAAAACCACCAACACGATCTTGTGCACCAACAGCACTCCAGGCAAGTAAAGCACTGAGCCTTGCCGCCAGTACGGATTTGAACATGACTTGTGTACCAAAGCGCATGCCATTACGAAAATCCACGATTAGGAAAAAAGGACGTTCGCGTTCTTCTACAAAAAGTTTTGTGTGTGCAGTGCCGGTTCTGGCGGTCACTTTCCAGTCAATCATGCGTACATCATCACCGGGCTGGTAACTGCGCACTTCAGCAAAATCAAGCCCTCGACCTAAACGAGGTGAGTTAACAACGCCGGCGATGGGTGCTAACGATTTTTTTCGTGTTAGCCGCTGCAAAGCAACTGCGCTACGGCGTAATTGCACTAGCTCATCAAGCGAGGTATTAACAGGAGAATTGAATTGCACCCCAT
>CALHRQ010000248.1 GCA_938038175.1 uncultured Granulosicoccaceae bacterium
TCATCAAACGTGTTGGCCCATTTAAAATGGAGACCGAATTCAAGCTTAGCCCTTTTGAAGCTCTTTTACGTGCGATTGTGTATCAGCAGCTCACCGGCAAGGCTGCTGCTGCAATCCATACACGCGTGGTGGCTTTGTGTAACGGTGTTGCTACCCCGGTTAAAGTTAAGCGCTTGACACCTGCTGCATTGCGTGATGCTGGCTTGTCCAGAGCAAAGGTCCTGGCTGCACATGATCTTGCTGCACGGTGCCTTGATGGTACGGTGCCAACGCTGGATAAGCTCCTGCTCGAAAGCGATGAAGAGATTATAGAGCGGTTAACAACCGTGCGCGGGGTTGGTCGATGGACAGTCGAAATAATGTTGATATTTCGACTGGGGCGAGCTGATGTATTGCCTGTGAACGACTTGGGTATACGCAAGGGTTATCAATTGGCGTACGCTACGCCCGAGTTACCCACGCCTAAAGAGCTAACAGAGGCTGGTAGTCGCTGGGCACCGTACCGTTCGGTTGCCAGCTGGTATTTATGGCGGGCAACCGATCAGGTTGATTGGAGTAAAACTCCATAAGCACTGCAATGGCTGATGACGTTGTTTAAGGTCGATTAAAATCGGACCCAAAAATGACTCGGTTATGTAAGCTAACACTTCAGGCAGTGTGGAGCAGACCAGCCTCAATAAAGCGAATTTGTTAATGAGTAGAACAAACAAGTTTCACAATGAGTAATCCGCTTCCTCCGGTGCAACCAGGTATGCGCCAAGAATTACTAGCAGGCGTACGCGATACCTTTCCTTTGATTGTTGGTGCAATACCGTTCGGGATTTTGTTTGGTGCGCTTGCAATCACCAACGGTATGTCCTGGTGGGCGGCAGTGGGTTTGAGTACGATTGTTTTTGCTGGCTCATCGCAATTTGTAGCAGCGGGGCTGGTTGCACAGGGGGCTGGTGTCGGCATCATCGTGATTACCACGTTTATCGTTAATTTAAGACATGCTTTGTATGCCGCGTCACTGGGTCCTTATTTACGCACCTTGAATCAGCGCTGGCTGAGCATGCTGGCGTTTATGCTCACTGATGAAACCTATGCCGTAGTGATAAAACGTTTCGAACGCAATGATGATTCAGCAAACAAACACTGGTATTACCTGGGCTCAGCATTGTTCATGTATATCAATTGGCAGATTTGTACACTGATTGGTATTGTCACCGGTAGTCGCTTGCAAGGCATGGCAGATTTGGGTTTGGAGTTTGCCATGGTAGTAACCTTTATAGGCATTGTGATACCGCTTATTCGTACACGCCCGATGTTGATATGCGCTTTGGTGGCATCCATTGTTGCCTTGGTACTACACTCACTACCGCACCAATTGGGTTTGTTGCTGGGCTCTTTGGCGGGCATCGTCGCAGGTATGATTGTCTTGCAGTGGCAACGTACAACCCAATGAACCCTGTCGAAGAAATACTAATGATAGTCGGCATGATGGTCGCCACTTATGGTGTGCGGTATGGTTTTCTGGCGCTCAGTGGGCGAGCGCAGTTACCGAAAACCATTGAAGATGCGCTGCGCTTTGTACCGGTTGCTGTGCTGAGCGCATTATCGGTGCCGTTGATAATAAAGCCAGCAGGAAGCTGGTTTATCTCTTTTGATAACGCCCACTTGGTTGCGGGTGTGGTTGCTATCATTGTTGCAGCGTATAGTCGACATTTACTGTTGACCATTGTGCTTGGTATGGGTTTATTTTTAGTGTTGCATTTGAATTTATTAGAGCAGCTTCTTTAGAGATAACCCACAGCCGGTACTGTTAGAGAGATGTGCGTGCAGCAAGCGCTTCATGCAATTCCATCAGCAAGGCTTCAGTGGTTTCCCAGTCTACACAGGCATCCGTGATTGAAACACCGTACTCAAGATCAGCTGGGTCTTTTAAAGATTGATTGCCTGCATTTAGATGTGATTCGAGCATGATGCCGATGATGGACTGATTGCCATTGCTTATTTGCTCTGCAACGTTTCTGGCAACCAACGGCTGGCGTTCGTGATCTTTGCTGGCATTGGCGTGGGAGCAGTCGATCATGATGCGTTTTGGCAAACCTGCATTCTCTAGTTCTTGCTCGGCTAATGCGACATTGACGGAATCATAGTTTGGGGTTTTGCCACCACGAAGAATGATATGGCCATAACGATTACCACGGGTTTGTAACACAGTGGCTTGCCCATCGGCTGCAATACCAAGAAAGCGGTGAGGCTGCGATGCAGATCGCATAGCATTAAGCGCTACTTCTAAATTGCCATCTGTGCCGTTTTTAAACCCCACTGCAGTAGAAAGCCCGCTGGACATTTCTCGATGGGTTTGTGATTCTGTTGTACGAGCACCGATCGCCGACCAGGTAAAAAGATCTGAAAGATATTGTGGACTGATCGGGTCTAACGCTTCTGTGCCAGTTGGCATGCCAAGTTCTGCCATCCAGGCTAGTAGCTCACGCGCTTTGGCCAGGCCAGTTTCGATATCAAATGAGTCATCCAGATGAGGGTCGTTGATCAAACCCTTCCAGCCAACCGTTGTGCGTGGTTTTTCAAAGTACACTCGCATCACAATATTGAGGTGTTTTGACAGGCTGCGACGAAGCTTGATTAATCGCTGAGCGTATTCTTTTGCTGCATCAATATCATGAATAGAGCAAGGACCCACCACGGCGAGTAAGCGATCATCCGATTGATCGAGAATGGCTTCTACTTCGGCGCGTCCGTTCTCTACGGTGAGCGAGGCCTGCTCTGAACGAGGGTATCGCGCTTTTAGTTCAGCGGGCGAGCTTAGTCGCGTCTCAGAGAGAATATTGGTGTTGGACAGTGGTCGATTTAAACGTGTAGCGGTGGAGCCAGTACTCATTGTATTGGTATTGTTCCTTGAAAAAAACCGTAAAGAACGCAACTGTGCGCATAGGCAAACAATACACGAGTGTGGATTACATGCAATTGATTTTTTATCGCTTGCTGACTTTATTTGACGATTGCAAGTTTTGATTACTTAACGGGTTTAAGCATCAGCCCCTCTTTACCGTTATGCAGCATTGTGCGGCCAGCGAGCAGGCCCTGAATGTCATCAAGTAGAAGGGCAGAACGCCAACCTTGGAGTGCTTCCTCACAATTTCCTGTTACACACTTCTCAATCACTTTTTG
>CALHRQ010000249.1 GCA_938038175.1 uncultured Granulosicoccaceae bacterium
AAATCCTTTCTCCATTGATCAACATGGCTTGTGCTACCGAATTGGCAGAGTCCATCGTCAGGATGTTGCCGTTTATATAAGCTCGTGGAGCTGGCTGCTTGAAAAAAACAAAAAGCAACGTTACGGCGAAGGCTAGGAAAACTATGAAGTAGCGCATGTTTTACAGGATTTTTTTGTCAGAATAACCAGTTTAGCTTCGTTACGCCAGAGGGATCACGGCAAGCCTTGGCACCCTATTTATACTGATCTTCATTATCTTGGAAGTCAGTGCATATTGCATGAACAGAACACTTGAACATATTGTAGCCGCGGCTTTAATACTTGTAATGAGCGTTAGCCCTGTATCAGTGTTGTTGGCGCAATCCGGGTTTGATACGCAGGCACCCGTTATTGAGCATGAGGCTATCGCCACAGCTCAGGCTGATTTCAAACAGATTTTTACTGCTCAAGTGGCAGATAACGGGACCTTAAAAGACATCATTCTATATCATCGACGAGATGGCCAATCACCCTTTCAAGCAAACCCCATGCGCCCTATCGGTTCATCGAGCTACTACGTAGCATCGCTTGATACTGACCCCGAAGATTTACGCACCATCGAGTACTACTTTCAAGCACGTGACGAAGGTGGCAACAGAACCGTTGAAGGGTTTGCGTTTGACCCTTATCAAAGAACATTGTTACAAAATCCTCTTATTCAATCCGATGCTAAAGCGATAAAGCCGATTGACACAACAGCTTCTAACAGTAAGCCCTCTATCCGCTGGTGGCATGTAGCCCTTGGCGTATTGGCAGCAGGTGCAATTGCCTCTGCCAGTGGTGGCTCAGGTGGCAATTCCAGCACAGCTTCGACCGCACCGATCAATATCACAGTAACTGGTCCCTAGATCATGAAAAAGTTACAACGACTCACCTTTTTGGGCACGCTAATCCCTTTGTTCCTTCTTTTTGGCTGCCAGCCGACGCAGCAGTTGGACAACATTAGCCTTCAACCACCAAAGGCGATCGTGCAAACCCGTGCGGTGGATTTAACTCAGGTTGCACCACGTGTTCTATTGAATGATGGCACCCGAATTGACATGCAATTCCTTGGCAACAATACCTGGTCAGGTTCAATTCAAGTCCCTGTGGGCTCAGAGCAAACTCTGTTTCTTGAATGGATTGAAACTATAGGAACACGACCTTTGAGGCTGGCAACCTGGCAACAGACACTCATCGTTGGTGCTAACGGCGTGACGATTAATTTAGGTGCCATCAATTACGACTTTAGCGCAGATTTTGATGCTGATGGCATTTCAAATTTGAGTGAACGAGAGAACAACACCGATCCTTTCATCAACGACAACGACAGCTTAGTTGAAACACCGGACATTGCAGACACAAATAGACCGGTCGACAACGATAGCTTGGATGATCTTAATGATGCGCTTGTTATCTCAGATTTAGAGGCAAGTGAAAACAGTGGCGATGCGATATCTGACACTGAAATCAGTGTTAGCGTTGATTCGGATAACATCGAATTTGTCGATACGTTGGAAGAAACGACAAGCAAGCCAGAGCAGGAGAATCAGCAGGAGGTAACAATGGGACCTGCCGACTCGCCTGCATTGGGCACCGGCTTTGACGAAGATTCCGAGCTAGATTCTACTGAAAATTCGGATTCACCCAGGCCAGTTGATCCAGATGATGATTCAGATTCTACAGTTGGTAGTGATTTGAATGAGAATTCGGAATCAGATGATAATGATGAGTCCGACAATAATTCAGATTCGGCAGCCGATCCGATCACAGATGATCAAACTGAAACAGAACTTGCACAAAATAATAATAGTAATGAGTCAGCCATTGATCTGAATTCTCAGGACGCGAGTGTTGCGCTACCTTCAGTCATTATTCCTCGTATTGCACCGTCTCAGGCGCCGGTTATTGATGGCCTGGGCGCGGAACAAAGTAACAATCGCTCATTGATCAATGAATGGGCCGCCGCTGTGCAGTTTGATCGTAATGGAGAGCCACTTGCCTTTAACAACCTGATGATTGATGTCAATGCCGATTCTGCCGATCAAAGTAATCTGCGCAATTGGTCAGCCATGCACGATGGCGAGTACCTTTTCATCCTGGTGTTATCCGATGATATCGGTCGCCGCCAAAGCGATTCTAACGTCATCCAGAATGATGATTCATTAGAGCTTTATTTTGATGGCAACAACAGTAAGCTAAGTACCTGGGGCGATGTAGATGATTTCAGCTTTCTTATCCCATTGCTAAGACAAAATACGTCCGACCCTAATTACAGTCCTGAAGGACACATAACCAGAGGCACAGGCTCAGAACTCACACCCGTGGAGCTAGTATTCCATACTGGACCAGGTATGGGCCCTGACGGTATCCGCGTTAGCCGATGGGAACTGGATGTTTACGAATTCAAGATAAAGTTGGCCGATGTAGGTATTCGCGTCGGACAGCCATTTGGTTTTGAAATACAGATCAATGATGACGATAATGGTATGAATCGCGACAGCAAATGGGGTTGGTTTCACCCATCGCGGGTCAACAACACAAACACTGACAGAACCATACTCGATCCATCAGTGATGGGTACAGTTGTACTTGAATAGTACACTTGATTTGAAACTACTGATATTGACCCTGAATCAAGCGCATTCTTTACTCTATAAAGTATTCTGTAACTTGCAGTAACTAATTTGAAGCACTGGCCGTCAGAAGAGTATGAATCTTTCTTAAGTTCTTTGTCTCTGCCAACACAACAGGGCTAATGCCGTCGTTGTCAAAAATTCTCGGGTTAGCACCCACTCGCAACAATGTATCAACTAAGCGATGCCGCTCTCTGGCAACCGCAGCATGCAATGCAGTGCGCCCAAGCTCGTCACGCTTATTGATGTCTGCACCCTTTCTTATCAGTCTGTTTACCAGATAGTCATAGCCCTTTTTAGACGCTTCGATTAGCGGGAATGAATTGCTATTGGTATTTGCATTAACATCGGCACCAGCATCAATGAGGTATTTAGCCACAACCGGCTGCTCCAATGATATCGCAGCACCCAGTGCTGTTTGTCCATCATCAACACCATTAACATCGGCACCGGCCGCGATTAACGAACCCACCAATTCTACCTGCGCTTCATCGGGCGCATTTTTTACCACATCCAGCAATACTGAATTTGGCAGGCGACTAGCTAACTCAGTATCTCTTGCAAACTGAGTTATCACAGCGGCGCATCCACCTCTGATTGCAGAGTCCAGATGGCTCACACCAACAGCATTAACACCTAGAATGTCAATTCCCGAATTCCTTTCTAAAATGGATTCTGCCTCAGCAACATCGCATGCTGTTGCGGCAGCAGAAAAACGCTCAAGCATCGCGCTTTGGTAGCTTTCTTTTGTTTTGATAAATCGACTCAATGCCACAACACAATGAGGTTTAGCTATATGTGTTGAGAGTACAGCACCGTCGACCATCTCAGGCTGATCCAGATCACCTTCACCTTGCAATAAAGTTTCAAGCCGCTGCACATGACAATCATGAGCTGCCTGGGTTAACTCAATGTACAGTGTTTGTAAATGAAGAGACTGGTCAGCAGTCGACCTTGTGGGTTCACTGTGTTTTTGTAAACCAGCAAAATGAGGATTAAGCCCTGCCATCACCATAAGCTGATAACGCTCGCTGCCTAACCTCCGATCTGTATTGATTGCATGATCCTGAGCAGTTAGCCCTTTGTAGTCTCTTCGCGTGACCGAAGCTCCTTGACTTAAGAGGTAGCTCGCCATGTCAGCATTGTTACTGCTTATGGCTACCATCAACGGCGTTCTGCGTTCCGAATTAAGTGAGTCGTTGTCGATGCTTGCCCCTGCATCAACCAGTTTGGCCGCAATCTGCAAGTCACCTAATTTTGAAGCCAGCATTAATGGTGTGTTGCCATTCACGACGCTATCCGGATTGGTACCGATTTCCAGTAGTCGGGCCACTTCACTCTCACTTCTGTTAGCTATGGCGTTTAAAAGCTGGCCTTCATTGGTTGCAGGCGTTGGCTCACATTTGCGTTCTAGCAGGGACAGAATTTTTTCATCGATAGAGTCGCTTGTGCAGCGCCAGTCGATGAGGCCAGTGGATTTATTCACGCTCGGCGTAAAGGTCATCGTTTGCTCACCTATTTCTGCTGCAAAATCAACCAGAATGACGCCACTGCGGTTAACAGCGACACGTTTGACAACCGTGCCAAAAATACTTTTGGCAGGTGGTAAATCGGCAGATTCGTTATCGTGCGGCATGACACCGTTCAGGATGAAATGACTGGATACCCCTCTCTTGATATCCTCGCTGAGGCTGAAACCCTCAGAATAAAGGGCAGCTTGCACGAGCAAATTGCGTTTCTCGTAGGCAAACCAAGCTCCAGCTGCCATGCCTGTCATAGCCAGAACGATGAGAAGAACGCGTATCAAATTGCCCCCAACCGCGTGTAAGCGCCTAGCCCAACGGGGTTTTAATTAAATCCATGTCGGATACGGGAACTTATCGGCTCGAGATGGGCTCCGCTTAACCGTCGATTGGCAAAACACCTCACATCGTGACCGTAGCGGCATATAATGTGTACCGTATAAACAAAATGTGTAATTGGAGCGAAATCAAGTATGAATAGTATGTCCCCTCACCCGACCTTCGAACAACTGAGGACAGCGAAGATCAAGTCGCTGGATATTGACGTATTAGAATTTCGTCATAAGAAGACGGGGACAATTCACCTGCATCTGGCTACTGACAACCCAGAGAACGTCTTTTTGGTCGGCCTTCGGACAATTCCCCAGGATTCCACCGGAGTAGCTCATATCCTTGAGCACACCGTTTTATGCGGCAGTGAGAACTACCCGGTCCGTGATCCGTTTTTCATGATGATTCGCCGCTCGCTCAATACTTTCATGAATGCCTTTACCTCCAGTGACTGGACCGCTTATCCTTTTGCCAGCCAGAATCAAAAAGATTTTTTTAACTTGCTAGATGTGTATCTGGATGCGGTTTTCTTCTCTCGCATTCATGAACTTGACTTTATGCAAGAAGGCCATCGGGTTGAATTTGAAACCCCGGACGACCCAAGCACCGACCTTGTCTACAAAGGGGTCGTTTTCAATGAGATGAAAGGGGCGATGAGTGCACCCACTAGTGTACTTTGGCAAACCCTGAGTAAGCACCTGTTTCCAAACAACACTTACCACTTCAACAGTGGCGGAGACCCGGAAGTCATTCCTGAATTAAGTTATCAGGAGCTGGTCGATTTCTACAAAACGCACTATCACCCCAGCAATGCAGTATTCATGACGTTTGGCAATATCCCAGCGCCTAAACTGCAAGAGCGCTTTGAAGAGAAAGTACTGCAGCGCTTTGATGCACTGGATCAAAATATTCATGTAGAGCCTGCCCACAGAATTCATTCGCCCATGAGAGTTGAAGAAGCCTATGCGCTGGATGATACCCAGGGTGCTGATAAAACCCATATTGTGCTGAGCTTTTTACTCGGTGAGAGTATTGATCTTGACCAGCGTCTGCAAGCGCATCTATTGTCGAACGTACTGCTGGACAACAGCTCATCTCCACTAATGCAAGCACTTGAAAAAACGGATCTTGGTACTGCACCATCACCTTTGTGTGGAGTGGAGGACAGCAACCTGGAAATGGTGTTTGCCTGTGGAGTGGACGGCAGCAGGCCTGAAAGAGCAAATGATGTAGAGGCATTGATACTGGATGTTCTTGAAGATGTCGCAAGTAATGGTGTTGCAGCAGAAGATGTCGAGGCTGTACTGCATCAGCTCGAACTAAGCCAGAGAGAAATCCGTGGGGACGGCATGCCTTTCGGGTTGCAACTAATACTAAGTGGTCTGTCAGCTGCAATGCAACGTGGCGACGCCATTGCTGCGATAGATCTCGATCCGGCACTCGAACGTTTACGTGAAGCGGCAAAAGACAAAGGCTTTATTCCGTCACTTGTCAGAAAACTGCTGCTGGACAACCCTCACCGGGTAAGACTTACCTTAAGGCCGGATGAATCAATCAGCGAACGGCGCTTAGCAGCTGAAAAACAACGACTCGTCGATCTTAAATCTTCACTGGATGAAGAGAAAATCCAATCCATAGTGACCAAAGCTCGAGAGCTTGCAGAAAGACAGGAGCAGGAGGACGATCCAGATATTCTGCCCAAAGTTACCTTGGCAGATGTGCCACCTTCGATGTCAATCTGCACTGGCTCTGAGCAGCAGCTAGGAGATTTTAAACTGACTCAATACGCCCAAGGGACGAATGGTATTGTTTATCAACACGCCATTATGGAGCTGCCTAAGCTAAGTGATGAGCTCATGCCCTACCTTCCAATGTACACCTCATTTCTTTCCGAGCTTGGCTCTGGTGGAAGGGACTACTTACAGACCCAGGCACTGCAAGCTCAGGTTACAGGTGGCCTTGGTGCATATGTCATGCGACGAGGAAAGCGTGATGATGAACAGGATGTATCCGGTTATATGGTGATGCGAGGAAAAGCGCTGCTTCGAAACAGCACTGCCTTAAGTAGTCTTATGCAGGAGTCCTTACAAACTGTGCGATTTGATGAGCACGCCCGCATTCGCGAATTAGTGGCGCAATCCCGAGCACATCGCGAGCAAAGTATTACCGGCAGCGGCCATGCACTTGCCATGACTGCGGCTTCCAGTGGTATGAGCCCAATAGCTCGTATCTCACACCAGATGTCGGGCTTGGCCGGTATTCAATCTCTGAAGAAACTTGATGACCAACTCAACGATGATAAAGCCATCGCCGAATTGTGTAACAAATTAGAATTGATACATGCTGAGATGAAGGAGTTACCGATGCAATTCATGATTGTCGGCGAAGAGGAAAATCTGGAAGCGGTCAGAAATGGATTGCAGAACTGCTTTGGCGCTATTGATACAACAGGCTTTTCACCCGAAAAACCAACAGCTGTTCGCGAACAGGAGAAACAGCTTTGGCAAACGAGCACTGAAGTTAATTTCTGCTCAAAATCTTACCCCACGGTACCTTCAGCCCATAAAGACTCTGCCCCATTGGCTGTACTAGGTTCATTTTTAAGAAACGGTTTTCTGCACCGCCATATTCGAGAAACTGGCGGAGCATACGGAGGCGGTGCTACCTACGATTCTGATTCAGCCTCCTTCCGGTTCTTCTCTTACCGGGATCCTCGCTTGACTGAAACGCTCGACGATTTTGATCAGTCAATACAGTGGTTGTTAAATGAAAAGCATGGTGAGCAGGAACTTGAAGAAGCCATTCTGAATGTGGTGAGTTCGATCGACAAACCAGCCTCACCAGCAGGTGAAGCCCGTAACGCGTTTCATAGCGAATTGTTTGGACGCACAGCCGAAATCAGACAAGCTTACAGACGAAGTATTTTGGAAGTTCAGGTAAAAGATTTACAACGTGTTGGAGAAAATTATTTGAAAGCTGACAAAGCCAGCACTGCGGTTATCACAAATGCTAAAAGTGCTGCGGAGCCGGAAGTACAAAAGCTGGGTCTAAATGACCACTTTTTGTAATGAAATTTAATTGCACGGAGCAAACCGGCTCATGCATCTTGAGCCGGTATTTGAGAGTCGATAAGACGTCTGAAGGTATTTAAAACAAAAAAAGCCGGAGAAATCCGGCTCTTTACTTTTTTGTATAGTCCTTCTGGAAAGGATAACCAGTAGATATTTTCAAAGAAAACGCATCTTTT
>CALHRQ010000250.1 GCA_938038175.1 uncultured Granulosicoccaceae bacterium
AGAAAGAGTAGGCAGGGTAATCAGATTATTTATAGAAACACAAATTAACGGCGGCATACACCTTAACGTTGAACCAACCGAATACAAAGAATCACGTGTCTCTTTCGGTGTAACTAATCCACCGCATGCGGGTTTTTTACAGCAAGTACTGGAAGTATTTCAGCGTTTGCAGATTGGTGTCAGGCGTGCTTACCACCTCAGTGTAAACAATGGAATGACACCCTACTTTCTGGCAACGTTTTATGTCAAACCATTGGATAAATCAGACCTTACTGTCGAGTCAGCGCACTACATGCGGCTTAAGCTCGAGCTGTACAGCACACAGATTACATCAACCACGGCGCCCAGCTACGACACGCTTATCAAAAGCGGTGTTATGAGCGGACCGGATTCAACTTTAATTACCGCACTGGTGGCTTTTTGTCATACCAATCTGGCGCACAATGCACCAGAGAAGTTCGATCGCGAGAAGATTGCCCGAGCCTTTTTAAATAACCCTAGCGTCAGTATTCAGTTGGTCGAATTATTTTATACACGTTTTGACCCTGAACTTAACGATCGTGAAGTCAAGTACGCTAAAAAACTCGAACAGGTGAGCGATCTTGTAAAGAACTTCAATTCTGGCCGGCGCATTCTCGACAACTCAAGACGCACCATGTTTGGCTGCGCACTGTCGTTTATAAAGCATTGCCTGAAAACCAATTTCTTTGTCATAGAAAAGCATGCACTAAGCTTCAGACTTAACCCCCAGTATTTAGAAGAACTGGGACCCGAGTTTACTGACGATCTGCCTGCCACTCGGCCTTTTCGTATTACGTTTTTTTCCGGTCGTCGCGGCAGTGGATTCCATATCGGGTTCTCTGATATTGCACGTGGTGGTTGGCGTACAGTCATCACCCAAAGCAGCGATGACTATGCAAATAATGCCAGTACACTGTTTAAAGAGAACTATGTATTGGCACATACACAACACCTAAAGAACAAAGATATCTACGAGGGGGGCTCCAAGATGGTAGCCATACTCAACATTGATCCACGCACCACAGCAGAACAGCGGGATCAGTACCTCTACAAGCTGCAACATGCTTTTGCGAATGCTTTTCTGGATCTCTTCGTTACCGATGAAAACGGCAAGGCCCGTGACCCCAGAGTCGTCGACTACTACGCTCAGGAAGAACCAATAGAGCTCGGACCAGATGAGAACATGCATAACGTTATGATTGAACGCATGGCGAAACTTGCCGAACGTCGCGGTTATCTGCTCGGTAAAGGCATTATGTCGAGCAAGGAAATAGGCATTAATCACAAAGAATACGGAGTCACGTCAATCGGTGTCATCCGCTTTGCAGAAGTTACTATGCAAGAGCTCGGCACTGATATGCACAGCGAACCCTTTAGCGTTAAATTTACAGGTGGTCCAAATGGTGATGTTGCCGGAAACGGCATGCGTCTATTGCTCGAGCGTTGCCCTAAGGTCGCTATCAAGCTAATTGTAGATGGCACAGGTGCATTGTTTGACCCAGAGGGTCTGGACAGAAACGCGCTCTCAGAGATTGTTCTACAAAACGATGTCGAAGCATATAAACCCGAAGCTTTGCACATCGGTGGATTCATACTCTACCGAATGAAGACCCGTAAAGAAGGTATTAGCAATGTCTACAAAAAACTCTCCATGACAGATTCGGGACTGAGCGAAGATTGGATCTCAACAGATAATTTTTATACAACCTTTAACAACATTATCTTCAATGTAGAAACCGACCTCTTTATTCCGGCCGGTGGTCGCCCTGAAACAATCAATGAAAATAATGTAGAGCGTTATTTCAACGAAGATGGCGTGTCCAGCGCCAAGGTAATAGTCGAGGGCGCTAACTCATTTATAACGCCGGCAGCACGGGCAACGCTACAACAAAACGGCGTAGTCATTATGCGTGATGCTTCGGCGAACAAGTGTGGAGTTATATCCTCTTCATACGAAATCATTGCCAATCTATTGTTTACCGATGAAGAATTTCTGGCAAATAAAGAACAGTATGTAAACGATGTAATCGACATTCTTAATGAAATGGCTGAGGTTGAGGCACGGGCAGTGATAAGTAAATACCGAGATCTGGAAGGTGCTCAGACTTACACAGAGATTTCAGGGTTATTGAGTCGAGAGATAAACGGCCATTACGAACGAATGTTTAATTACTTTGAATCCAACCCAGAGCAAGTCGCTTTGCCAAAACAACAGCAGGCCATGCTTGCCCATATGCCTGCCATTATCAGGAATTCTCCTGAGTTTAGTCCTCGGCTACAGACGCATCTTCCTGAAAAAGTAAAGTTTGCAATTTTAGCAAGCAAGCTTGCTTCAGGTCTTGTCTACGCAGGTGATGATTCCAGCCTCTACGAGGATATTATTAATGCGCAATTGTCACGGCTGACACAGCACTTAGGGATCTAATGAATAATAGAAGATCGCAATATCCTTGATTCCCATACTTAGGAAAAACGCTGACTACTTTACAGTGAGGCACGATCATTCAAGCAATTGGTCAGCGCCAAGCATGTTGTTTAAAAGCTTCCTGCTATAAATAATCAGCGGTACATTATCTCCTTGACAACAAACTTACCTTCTTTTTTATATAAGCCTAAGGTAACCAGCGTCTCATTTTTTTCGAATATCCCACGCCAATTAAATCTTACATGTTCTGGATATTTTTCTGGATGGTCCGGATCTATGTGTCCATTTAGAGCACCAAGATATTCCCTACTCTTGTAATCTCCCAGATCCTCACGGATACAAAGCATCTCTTTCTTAAATCGGGTTGGGCCGAAATCGTCTACATTATCGAAATGCTTAACAAACAAATCGTAGTCCCCTGGTTCAGAACTCTCAGCTTGAATCATCTCATCCAGGATTTCCTCAGCGAATGCGAGTAACTCTTTATCTACCTCCATAATATCTCTCCTTTTAAATTATATGGATCACTTATTTTGCTTTTCTACATCTATCAGCGACAATTGAAAACAGCACCCATGCTTAATCCATAATCGTTTAATCCGACTGCTACCTAAGCAGAATAAATCAGTAACCCACACTGCAAAAAAGAACTACTCCCACAGTGCGATTGCAGATATTTATTAAGTATCTTTACTGCACAATACTAAGAGACTATCGGTATAGCTGTAACCATAACCGTAGCCATATCCGCCGTATCCTTTATTTTCCGTACCGCCTGAAGCGATTTTAGATTCGTGGTTATACGAACCAGAAATTATTGGAATTACAGATATAACTGCAAAACCATCTACCTCAGCCGAACGAATAGATTCTTCCAAATCTTTTGCAAGCCGTGCGCTATCAATTTCGCTTTTGGAAATACCAGATTGCACCCACTCATCCTCTTTTTTCAAAATTTCCTTTTGTCCACCAAATATTCCTGTTTTGTACTCCCCCGTGGGTACTTTCTTTGTTTTCCTTTTCATGACGGGCGAAAAATAAGCTGGAACATGAATCACTTTTTTCAAATCTTTATTCCTATAAATATTGTCTTGCAAACACACTCAAAATAATTATTCCCACAACAATTACTACTATTCTACCCAGGCCATTTAAGCCACCGCCGGTTTCTCGAATACTTGCCTTGCAATATGGGCAGGAGTAGATTAATTCGGGTACCTTGATAATACTCAAAAGCGATTCAACACGAGCCTGCCTGAGGACCGCCATTTTGAGGCAGTTTGGGCATTCTTCTTTTGTCATGTAACTCTCCAGCCTAACACCATGCTCAGCCACACCTCATGCGGGCACCGTCAACAACAAACGTCTGTCGCCTACCACAAAATTGACTCTATAAAAAAGCTTGAATATGAAGCTTTAATCCTGTTGTCGCAACTCAACGCGCCGAATTTTCCCGGAAATCGTTTTTGGTAAATTTTCAACAAATTCGATTTTGCGTGGATATTTATACGGCGCTGTGTGCTCTTTGCAAAAATCCTGAATTTCCCTGGATAGTGCTTCTGACGGAGTACCGTCAGCCGCTAAGACGATGAAGGCCTTTACCAGTTGCCCACGGGTTTCATCAGGGATTCCAACTACAGCACTTTCAGCAACGAGTGGGTGTTCGAGTAAAGCGCTTTCTACCTCGAAAGGACTAATTC
>CALHRQ010000251.1 GCA_938038175.1 uncultured Granulosicoccaceae bacterium
ATCTATATCTATAACCAAACCTATCAACAACCAACCCTATCAACAATCAACAATCAACAATCAACAATCAACCTTACCAACAGACAAGTTAATTAACTATAACAATGTTATCAAAACACTATCTTGATCGCGCACTACATCAACTAGAACAACTACCATTACCGCGTCGCACGCACTTCATGCATGCCGTCACTCATCAATGTATCAATAGCATCAATACGTGTTCTGATTATTGCTCTGGCAGGATCACTGGGTCGTAGGTTTTGCCACGACTGCAGCAATGCAGCCTTTGCGCTCATCAAGTAAGTTGTTGATAAATTAAACCAGGGCTTCGGCTGCATGGAATCGCGTGAAATAGACTCTTCGTATGCATGTATCGCTTGATTAAAACTACCTTTTTGCACATAAGTATTTGCTAAACGAAACCACATATAGGCATCGTTTGGTACTTTCTCAGTGAGTTGCTGATAGTGCCGAGCCGCATCTACCCAACGACTCTCTCGGTAAGCACGATCAGCCAATGAAGAAAGTTCAAAAACATCATCTCCGTATTGATTTTTGGCAGTTAAATGGCTTTCTGTGGGAGTTGACGCACAGGCAGATAGTGTCAGCACAGCTAGGCACAGGATGCTGCATGCACACTTATTTAATTGTTTCATTCGTTTCTCCTAGATTCTTTTACTGATGGGCTTCACCAGGCAACCATTGATTAGCTCTTTTTCAATTCTGTTACCCACAGTAAAGCCGTGTTTTTGTGCATTGTTTTCTGAAAACTCAAATACACAAGTAGCATCTTTGCAGACTGATACCCTATTGGGCGGTAATCGTACTTGCTTCAACACTTCTCCATCTGCTGAACAAAATGCAACATCCAGCGTGTAGCGCATTCCGAATGTGTGAACATCACGGCAGGGTGCAATCATCAGCGCCTCAGAAGCAGATAGTTGTTTTCTTGCCAGCAAACCTCTCAAACGTTGTAGAAAGCTTGTGGCTTTGTACACGCTAAGTACACTATCGGTAGAGTATTTTTTCGTAGGTTCTTCGGGCATTGCCATCATTTTTCCTACCCCGGTGCTTTGCTGTAATAATTAAGAAAGAACTGTCGACTATTGGTATCAACGAATGGCCTGTCCACCAATTGTCTCAATGTCTTCATCAGTTTCATCATCAACAATCGTGTTACCACCATCGTCTGATTCTGTTCCCGTTGGTGTATCTGTATCGGTTTCAGTCACTTCAATATCGGTTGAATCGCTCACCTGCTCTTCAATCATGGTATCCGTACTAGTGGTAGTTTCCTCCTGCACATCTTCAGGGTCATAAGCAACCTCAATATTGGCCGAACCAGTCACAGCACCTGCAAATGCAAAAACACTTGCTCTATAAGTGCAGGACAGGTTGATTCTCAGAAGCAACAGCGCGTTGCCATGCCAGCGATCAGTATTGGTTCGAAAGATATCCGAGTTGAAATCACTGACAAGCTCAGTAGCGGCATCGACTACACCATTACCATTTTTATCCTGGAATAACTGCAGTGTTTCACTACCACTATAAGTGTTTCCTGCAAAATCAACATAGACTCCAATCTCAGCATTTCCAATGGGCGCATCCTGAGCATCTGTCAAGGTGATATTGAGCGGCACATCCAAATAACGATTTGGGTCGAAACGACAATCTTCACTAGGGTCATCCGGTGCATCAATTAATAGCGTTCTGATATCCGGTGTAATCCGCAAGCTTGCACCAATTGGTAATTGCTCTGTAGTACAGGCGCTTAGTAACACACCGATGCTTGCAATTGATAGTAATGTCAGTTTATTCACAATATTGTCCTTTACGTATGTCGTGTACTAAGCAGGCCAGGTGTAGGCCCAAATGATAGGGCCCCACGTTATAATGCCTTCTTGGATTGCCTTACTTAAAACAAGAAAACCAAGTACTAAGAATGTGGTTGGAAATATAAACAAAACCAATGGGCCCAGTAATTTAACTGGTGCTTCCATGGCTTTTTTCTCTGCTTTTAAAAACCGTTCGGTTCGCAGTTGATCCGCTTGCGATCTTAGAATGGGGCCCAAACTGGATCCCGTGCGCTCCGCCTGGATCATGCTGGAAACAACACCCGTTAAGGCTTTACTGTGGGCTCGATCAGCCATCGCACGCAGCGACTGGGAGCGTCCTTTACCAGCTCTGATATCTCTAAGTACCTTACTAAGCTCACTGCGTAGTGGCGAATCACCTGACTTGGATACGGCTTGCGTGATACCGCCCGTCAGATTGGTGCCCGCCTCTACTGCAAGCGTAATTATGTCGAGGAAAAATGGCAGACGCTGCAAGATATCAGCGCGACGCTTGTCACCAGCCTCTTTTAACCAAAGCTCGGGGTAGAAAAACCCAACCATCCCACCCACAATTGCGAGAACAAATGCCGACCTGCCAAGCATTGAAAACACAACATAAGACACAATGGCAAATAACAAGGCCGAAACAATTTTTCCGCCAATGAATTGCTCTGCTGTCATGCTGTATTCCTTGCCAGCAGTTCTTAAGCGATGTTGTGCAGATTGCAATGAAGCCGGACTAAAGTATGGGCCCCAGTGATGCACCACAGCTTGAATAAGTGGCCAGACCAATTGGAATCCATACGCAGGCCTGTCCAGGTACGAGCGATCTTCGTCGGGTACTTCGTGAAATACACGATAGACTTGCCAGACCACAAGCGCGATAAACGCGCCAATAACCAGTGTGAGTATAAAAAGGTTCATATGTCAATCGTTACTATTTTCTTGATCATCGTGCCACCCATAATTTGCAGTACAATAATCGCAAACAAGAAAGTCCAGCCAAGCAGACTGGTGAACAAAGGCTGAGTTGCCTTCTCCTCTACACCCATCAGAGCTGCAATGATGAGAAATGGCAGAGCTGTTACCACTCGGCCCTGCATAACGCCCTGGGATGTCAGCGCTTTAACCTTGCCTTCCATCTCCAGCTTTTTTCGTATTGTGGTGGATAGGCGGCTTAAAATCTCGGAGAGATTTCCACCAACTTCCTGCGAGATAAGAGCAGCAGAGATAACCAGATCCATCTCTTCGGTTTGTACCCGTTCCCCTAGGTTATCGAGCGCCTCTTCCATCCGAGCACCCATACGTTGCTCTCTCAATAACAAAGAGAATTCTTGTCCAATTGGACCCTTCTGCTCTTCAACCATGGCCTGCATTGCAGAGGTGAAGGTTGAACCCGCTTTCATCGAACCACTGATCTGCTGCAAAGCATCTGGAAGCGCTTCGTTTATCGCTTTGGCGCGCCGCTTGGCAAGCCATTTAAAGTACGACTTGGGGAAGAAAAACACAGCCACAAAAGAGCCGAGAATAACGAACAATGAGAAGTCCATGATGTACAACACCAGAGGGACCAGGAACATAGCCGCGACATAAACAATAAGAAGTTTTTTAGTATCAGTAAATACGAACATCCGCTGCAGGTTTTGATCAGCGTTTTCAGTGAATTCATCGCTATGGCGAACCCACGCATCTGACCCAGTATCCATCAGGGTGTAGGCAATCAAGCCACCACTAAGAAAGAGCATGCATAGAATGGTAAGCATGATTAGATCTCCGCAACTCTGCTGTTATCGAATACACCGATGTCCACGTCCATCCCCATCAAGCGTAATTCGTCATAGAAAGTGGGTATAAACCCGGTCGGTCTAAATACGCCACTTACCTTGCCATCCGGGCCGATGCCATTTTGCTTGAACTCAAAAATATCCTGCAGCTGAACGGTCCCACTTTCAATCCCGACAACCTCGGTTACTTTCGTAATTTTGCGGGAACCACAAGGGAATCGAGTTTGCTGCACAATGAGATGGACCGCTGATGCAACTTGTTCGCGAATCGCCGTAACAGGCAAATCCATACCAGCCATCAATACGAGCACTTCTAATCGCGATATAACATCACGCGGAGTATTAGCATGAATTGTGGTTAGCGATCCGTCGTGACCCGTGTTCATCGCCTGCAGCATATCGATGGCCTCGCCACCTCGACACTCACCAATAACCACCCTATCTGGCCGCATACGCAACGAATTCTTTACCAAGTCGCGTATCGATACATCGCCCTTGCCTTCAAGGTTAGGAGGACGCGCCTCCAGCGAGACAAGATTGGGTTGTACGAGTTTTAACTCTGCCGCATCTTCAATCGTGACAATGCGATCTGCATCTGGAATAAAATTAGAAAGTACATTCAGCAAGGTTGTTTTTCCTGAACCGGTACCCCCTGCCACGATGATGTTCTTATGGCACTCAACACAGATTTGAAAGAAGTCCACCATTTGTTGGCTGGTTGAACCAAACTTCACCAAATCCGAAAACTGCATTCGGAATTTAGGAAATTTTCGAATCGTCAGGCTCGGTCCCTTAAGTGCTAGTGGGGGGATTACTGCATTGACACGAGATCCATCCTTAAGCCTCGCGTCAACTATCGGGCTACTTTCGTCTATGCGGCGTCCAATGGGTGTAATGATTCTTTCAATTACTGAATAAACGGTTGCAGCACTACTGAATTGAAATTTTGATTTGATCAGCTTGCCGTTTTTTTCGATGAATATCTCTTCATGGTTATTTACCATGATTTCTGTGATGTCATCGTCTTCCAGAAATTTCTCTAGTGGACCCAAGCCAACAGCTTCATTTAGGACGTGCTGCCTAAGCGTATCGGTATCAAGATCATCGGGAAGCTGTTTATTCAGCCTGGCGATAATCTGATTAATTAAGATTTCAGAATCATCACGAAGCTGTTCATCCGTCATTCGGTTTACATCTTTACGCCGTAGATCCATTTGATCAAGCAACTGATCATGAATGATACGACTCCAGTTAGTCATTTCGATATCTTGTTCGGTTTGCTCCGTACCAAACTCCTCATCAGCAGATACTGTTGATGGATCTGCAGTGTGCGGAGGCGCTTGTTCCTCACTCGTTGCACATGGCATGTTGAGCGCTTCGTTGTTTTCCAACTGTTCAAGCACTGGGGATGAAAAGGGCTGCCCACCCTGTTCAACAGCAACTGTGGGGGACTCTAATTTGCTATCCGGTCTTTTTCTTGAATCTGATCCAATACGCGAATTAACAGATGAGACTGCAGAATCACTACTGGTAGAGTGACTATCGGTCAACTCACGTCGGTTACGATTCAACTGATCGTTTGGTCGTACTTGTGATTGTACTGCCGATGTATTGGTGGCTACGGTAGATGCACGTTTTTCAGTGGATGCAGCTTCGTTGCCGGTACGTACCTCCTGTGATTCCGTCTTTCGCAAATCCTGCTCATCCTCAGTTTCATCGTCGGAATCGGAAAGTAAAAACGAAAATAGCCGACCGCGTTTTGGCTTGGCTTGCGACGGTTCGAGATCCATTGATTGAACCGGAAGACGCTCAGGTTCTTCAAGCCCACGGTCTTCGGAGGTACGACTAATAAATTCATCGCTAATAAGCGGCATACCGTCCAAAACAACCGACACATCCCCTACAACAATTTCATCCAAATCGCTCAGTGGACCATATTCAGTTACGCGTTCACGATTTACCCAGGTACCCGACATGCTGCCAAGATCTGTTATATGCACACCCGAGGCGGTAAGCCTGAGCTCCACATGACGTTTTGCAATCGCTTTCGTATCAAGCACAAGATCGTTGCTGCGCGCGCTGCCTATAGTGCAAACCTCTCCTTTCACCTTGAAAGATTTGCGTCTGGTCCCACCGTGTTGATAGTAAAAATCAAACATCGTCTTAATCCAGTATGGTTAGAGGTTGGCGAGCACGCTCAAGACCTGCTTCGGCACGCTCAAGTATTGAGCTACTGCGTTGCGTTAACTTAGTACCATCGGGCTCGATAACTTCAGGGGTTACGAATATCACCATCTCGCTGGTTGAGTTGCGCACATTTTTGGATTTAAAGAACGCACCGAGAATGGGCAGATTGCCAAGCCCTGGTAATTTATCTATATCGTTACTGCTCTCTGAGCTGAGCAGGCCACTGATTACAATAGTCTCACCCGATCGTACATTGACATGTGTTTGAGCACGCCGTGTGAGTAGACCCGGTGTTCCTTGTATTGATACAGCAGGATCTAATTGGCTGATCTCTGTTTCAACACTGGTTCGTACATTACCTTCCGGGTCAATCTGAGGGCTAATATCCAGCCGAATGCCATATTCTTTAAATTCAATTTGTGTTTGGCCGTTAGTACCGATAGCCGGGTATGGCACTTCACCACCAGCAAGAAAACTGGCTGTTCCACCATTGGTGGCCGTGAGTACTGGCTCCGCCAAGGTCACTGCATCACCATTGGATGCCAGGAAATTGATTCTTGACGTGATGTTTGATGCTATGCCGAAGTAAGTCGAAAAGGGCGCAACTGTGTTAGGTAGTCCTGAAAAACCTTCCTGAGCAGGCCTGAAAAGGTTGTTGCCGATAACATCACCCGCTGTGGCGAATGTCGGACCTTCTACCCCATCAGCCCAATCAATACCTAGCCTGCCAAGTGCACTCTTACGAAACTCAACCATCTTGACTTTCATTCGCACCATTTTTTGCATGGGAAAGCGGGTTTCATTGTCATGCTCACTGACACGGATATTAAAATCTGTTTGCCGACCATCTTTGTGCCATAAACGAAGGCTTGTGCTTCCAGCAGCTTTTGCAATGACCAGTAATTCGCCTGTCTTCAGCACTTCAGCGCGTATGAT
Source organism: uncultured Granulosicoccaceae bacterium (assembly GCA_938038175.1). GTDB lineage: Bacteria > Pseudomonadota > Gammaproteobacteria > Granulosicoccales > Granulosicoccaceae > Granulosicoccus. The sequence continues at coordinate 6,746 of CALHRQ010000251.1, forward strand.
GCCACCGTTACCCACTGCCACACGTTGTACTGCGACTTTTGCTAATACCTCAACTTGTCCAGCGAATAGATCAACGCGTTTTGTTTCAACAAGAGGTGCTACTTCTTCTTCTGTGACGATTGCCTGACTTGTATCTTCCTTAAACTCCTGAATCTCGTATTTTGGCTCGTGCCGGCCCTGTAGCTCTTTTAATAGATCCTGAGGAATCAGAATCATACTGTCGCTGCCAAGATTGACACTGTCACCGAGCTGATTGTATTGAGCAATCTGGTGCCAGTTTGCTTCATCACCTGTTTGAGTAAGCGCAATTTTCTTCAGATTATCACCGCGCTGAGCAATGTAAAGCCTGTCTCCAGATCGACCTCCTTTCGCACCAGATGTAGAGAACGCATTTGGGAATGCCCCACTTTCAACAGCTTTCCACTGGTCCTCAGCTAATGCCATGGGTGCTACCAGCAACATGCCTAACACAACTGAATTTAATTTAGAGCTAATCATCACGAACCCCCTATGATGTATTCAATACCCGGCTTCTTCTTGACGACTTTCTTTTTAACCGGCTTTGGTGGTGGCGGTGGAGGCTTAGGCAAATTCAGTACCTGCGCCATGGACATTGGTTTATCCGATAATGGCGATTCATCATCTGGATTTCTTAACATGGCGGTCAGCTTTCCAAGACTTTGGGATAGCGTGATTTTTTGAGCATGTTCTGGTGTCACCTGGATAGTAATGGTTGTAAACGCCCTGTTAGCATCAGCACCACCTTTTTTATTGACAAATGTCTGGACACCGGTCGCTATGACATTCAGGTTTTGGATTAGAGGAAAAATCTGTTTGCCGACGCCATCTCCAAAAGTCAGTAGAAGATCAATCCGATCTTTCGGCTGTAGAAAACCCGATATAGAATTAATTTCATCAACTCGAATGGTCATCGCGCGCAAACCTTGTGGTACTTTTCCTGAGAAGGTGGGAGTTTGTCCACCTTCAAGATGTGCCCAAAGCAATGGTCGGCCTTCATCAATGTCAAAATCCACCCGCTGACCTATCGCTACCTCAAAGGTGCTTGCGGTAACAGAATTAGTGTCATAGAACTGTTCCGGAATGGGTCGAGTGACCAGATCATCCTGACGCAAAATTTCACCCCGACGCAGACTCCTTCTGGGCACAACAACATCTATGAGCGTCTCGGTTTTCTCAAGCTGAGCTTTATAGAATGATATTTGAGTCTCGATGTATTGCTTCGAATAGAAAACACCCACCGCTCCCAGCACGAGGGAGAGGAGGAACATGAATATGTTCTTGGATGGTTTTTTGATTCCCACCTTTCCGAATTTTTTGGCCATTGTTTTTCTCACTTCCTAAATATTTATCGCTAGTTTTCAATTGCAGCTAGGGCAAGGACATCATTGTGGTTGTGTGTGACTGAAAGGAAATCAATGCACTCAGCACAATATCAATAAGAGAAATATCAGCACCCGGCATAGGGAGGAAAAGTATGCCCACTAAACCAGCAGTGACTATCGAATATTCCACCAGAACGGAACCAGACTGTTTTTCCAGTCCCTGACATTTATTGTTAAACATTGCTCTCTACCTTATTCACATATATCACGGTGGCACCACCTTCAAATGGGCTTACAACTAATTCGCACTTTTCATTTTTTCGATTGAACATCATGAATTCCATACCATCGTGTTGCTGCGACGTTGCCATACGCCAACCCTGGCTTTTCAGCTTTCTTCGATAAAACGAAGCGGTGTTACTGATGTTGTCTTGTGTCACATAAACAAGAGTTTGCGACTCTGTATTATTTTCTTCAACAATGGATGAAGACACTCTTTCCGCTCCATCTGGTGCTGGAAAATCAATGTGTATTTGACCACTGGATGTCACCTTGACAGCCGATGAAAGAAACCCTTCGGAGCCACCCTCATAAGAGGGCTTTAATTGCAGTACGATATTATGCTTATCACGCAATTGGCTGATGACTTGCCACTCGCCCATCTCATTTTCTACAAACCCGGGCTTGTCACCTTCAGCGCTGGCTGCGTCATTTCCCCAACGGCTACGATAGAAGCCCATCACACTGTCCACAGAATCAGGTGAGCGGAAGGCTTGAATGGAAAGCTGCATGCCATTCTGATTGATATTGTTTGAAACCCAGGCAAGCTCAGCATTATGCGGCTTTGTTATTTCTGGTAATTCAGTTGCTGTTGCAACTGAGCCGCCTATAAATAACAAAGAGCAGACACAAAACGCCATGCAACTGTGGAACTTTTGAATGCCAATCAACATTTGTCTGCCTCACTTAGTGTGTAAGTAGGTAGAGTGATCGTCCCACTGTGTGTAGCCATTTCTTCTGGCGGTAAAACAGATGTGTTAACACAGCCAAAGGCCCGCTTTATACCTTTAAGATCCTTAAGCATCGGTATAAATCCACCGACTTTGGAAACGAAATTTCCTACTTTTTCCAGTCGAGCGGTAGGAACAAACCCTTGTACACGCTCCCTAATAACATGCTCTTCTCCCGCACCCCAACCATCAACCAGTATTGCGGTGTGTTCGGTCATTGCTGAGCCTGGCATCATCTCGCCAGCTTCAACATTAACCGTGACGGCCGCATTCAGGATGCCATCTCTATCCACATCATCCCAACCATCACGTCCAATGAAACGAGCCACTTCTAAAACCAAGTTGTTCATCACGTTAGCAACTTGTAGCGGACCTTGATCAAGCCCATCCCTACCGACAGAGTCTGAAACAGCTGAGTTACTGACAAGCACCCTGTTACGATCGAACATGGAATTTTGTGGTGTACTGTCAGGGTCATATCCATTTAAAACGCCATCAACAAACTGATCAGGAGGTGGTGCGGTCGGATTATCTCGGCGTTCTCCCCACAACTGATTTGACTCTACATCTGGTGTGCCGTGACTGATCGGCGCACCCATTTCTCTGAAAAATCGGATATCGACTTGCTTGGCACGAGCATTAACATTGGTATCAGGGTCTACAGTCAACTCCCATGCAGCATAACGGCTGGCTTGAATCGCTGATTGTTTGACATCAATCAGTTTTCCTATGACCGGTATACCAACCATGAAGGTCGCAATCACACCTGCTATTAACCAGGTCTCAACCAAAGCGGCACCTTTCTGAAAATACCAGCAGTTTTGAGGCTGTGTTTTGTTTTTTGTAATAGTCATGCTTATACACACTCCGGTGGTAATTCAGTATCGTCCTCATCTAAATCACTTGCCGAAGCATCCTCTTCTTCCGGGTCACCCTGGAAAATTACTTCGGAAGCCGACGGCGCATTGGGATCAATGGTCAGCGTATTAGCCGTGTCATCTAAAATCTGTCTGACAACGTATCTGGCATCTCTTTGGCTCATGGCAATACCGTCTCCAAGACCCGCTCTGGCGGACTCTTCCGCTGCAATAATGATTAGTTGATCCGCTAGAATATCGACTCGATCATCAGGCAAGTCTTCTATGCTATCCAGCAGACGGTTCTTTTCATCCACTAGTCTCCTGTGCTGATCATCATTGTAAGTACTACCCAATTCCACATCGATTTCACTAATTCTCTGCCTAATTGAGCTGCGTCGTTCAACTAAGTCAGAAGTTGTGTCATCTATTTTCTCAGCAAACCTTCTTGACACCTCAAGCTGCATATTGACGAACCTTTGTTGGTTTGCTTCTATCTCAGTCTCAACTCTGCGTATTTCTTCGTATGTACCGCATTCGTCTGTGAAATCGATTTCTATATCTGTTGCATCCAGGCCATCTTGTGAGTAATTGGTTCTGGAATCTTCAACATCGGCAATCTGATCATCGATAAATGCATCTACATCGCCTTGTGTGACCAGTTCGGTACCCACAACGCTGTTTAATTGATTAAGCAGGATTTTTTGCACGACATCAGTGAGTACCTCTTTTAACCCTTCTTCAATTTCTTGTACTGCTTTGTTTTTCAGTTCTTCTACTGTATCGCCAGCAATCTGTTGAACCTCGTCTCTTAACGCTTGCAACGAAGCTGTTTTATCAGTTATCGCATTCTTGATTAATTCGTACTCTGCCATCTCATCGTCAATACCAGCTGCTTCCGCTAGCATCATTCCGATATCAGCACTATTAAGGTCGGGTAATTCCACGCTAGCGGCAACCTGGTCAATCGCACCTTGCAACTGTTGGCGGAGTGCACTTAGCCGCTGAAAAACTCTTATATACTCAGGATGATTTACGACCAGAATTTCAAGTAACTTATCCCATCCTCTCACTGGAACCGTAAGCCCTTTCGTCTGCTTGCTGAAGTCATCCAGTGGGTTTGCCAGACGATAGTCATATTCGGCGAGTTGCTTGACACGGTTAACAGGAATGCGATCTCCCCCGAAGTTCGGAATGTTTGCCGCATAAGCCGCCAAACGGTATACGCCTTCGTTCTCTGATAGACGAACATCCCAGAACGGGTTGTACCCATTAGCGTACTCTTCTATACAAGGGTTCTGCATACAGGGCTTTTCAAAAAACAGCTCTGCCGTACTAATTGAGGTTAATCCTTCAATGGGTGTATTAGTGTCACTGTCTGTCTTCTCATCGATGCCGAGAGCAAACTCTCTATCACTAAACTTATCCGCATCAATCTGTACTTCTACTCGCAGAAGCAGTTTATTTGGATCGGTACCGTTTCTAACTCGCTCTGTAAGACTCCGATACGCGCGGATACCAGAGTAGTTGTTCATGTTGTTATCGCTATCTCTATGCGCCCGTTCTTGTCCGAAACCGTGCCTGCCATTGGCTAACCAATCACTACGCCTAAGCCCACCTTCCAGGGATCGAGAAGAAGAATCCGAATTGGCGAAAGACTCGGCCCATCCGATAGCTGGGCTCACATCGGTGTACTTCGAGCTTCGACCAAATCGGATTCTTTTTTGGCGTAGTGAAAGCGCATCTTTACCCTTCCATTCCCACTTACCATTCTTTTCCAGAAGCTTAGTTTCGCCGTGTTTTTCGAAGCGATACCAATAGATAAAGTTAGTTGGGATAAACTTACTAAAAAACCGCCAGTTTCTTTGATCAGTAAATCTGTCCGTAGATTCTCGAATTAAAGCTGCTCGTTCCTGCATCGCTGGCCTGTGATTTTCGTCAAATCGTTCTGTTAACTGGCTCCAGTCGTACAGGTTTTTTCCAACACCGAATACGGTAAAAGCTGTTTCCCACTTGTATTTATCTTCCGTATCGTTCGATTTTACAACCGCACCTATAACATCGGGTGTTGCGGCGAAGGTTGCGTAGTACATTCCCTCTTGAGCAAAGGAAAGCGCAGTGTTTAGCGCATTGACGACGAGCAACATGCCTTGTGAGATTGGGTCAAGGACGGTATTGAGTGTTTCCCCAATCGCATCCATAACCTTGAGCACTGTACCAAGATAGGGTACCCAGCCAAAAGCTGCATACAGGTTTCCAGTGGATTGGTCTATGTACTCAGCCCAGGAGTTAAGACTAACGGCTTGTGCCATGGCCACTTGGTTAGCAACCATCGCTCGGTTTGTATAAGCCTGAAAATTCAGCGCCCTTGCCTGCCATACAAGACCACTGTAAGCGGCGGAATCGGCAGTATTTACAACACGGGTTTTATCTGATGTGACCTGCCCCGTGTTAAAGAGTACAGCGGAAGTTAAAGCAAGAAACAGAAGCACAGCAATACCAACTGGAAAAGCCTGACCAAGTTGTTTTTTAAAGTGTGTCATCTGGTTTCCTATTAGGGTTAGCCCGCTGCCCGTTATGAGCAGCAGGCTGATCAAGACTTACTCAGTGTAAGTTTTAAGCGTTGACGCACCTGTAGCTACTGTGGCAGCTGTTACCGCCGCACCATTTCCGCCAGATAAATCAGTCGCCATTGATGCGAACTGATCCTTAACAACACCACCAAAAGTGCCCACTGCAACGATTGCAGCGAGCGCAATCATCGCAACAATGATGATGTATTCAGTCATGCCCTGACCGGTGATACGCTTTTGGGTGTTTTGGTTAACCATCTTTTCGTTTAACTGCATTATATTTCTCCAAAGTAATTAATAAGCTTGAACTGTCCAAGCAATAAGCGGAAAAGGTATGTCCCTTTCCACACACAACATGTGTACATCTTTCAACAACGAACAACCTACTCTCCCGAATATCGGGCAAGTTCTTTGTAGCCAGTGAGCAGCTCTTCAAATCCAACAGACAAATATTCTTCCGTCGGTTCAAAGTAGTTTTTACTGACTTCAATGACTTTAATATCTCGTAACTCTTCTATAACGCCTGATATATGCC
>CALHRQ010000252.1 GCA_938038175.1 uncultured Granulosicoccaceae bacterium
TGGACGCTATCGGCCTTGTTGATAATCTAGATGATGTTTTTGGGGTTAATAACTTCAGAGTCATTGCGCCTCCAGAATTACTTTCCGCACCAAACGGATTTGTAGTGAATACCGCCTATACAGGTACATCAGCCAATTCAGTATTACTTAATGGTCAGGGGCTACTTGCACCACAAGACAGTCTGACTTTGCAATTTACCGTGCAGGTTGACGATACACAAGCGAGCGGTAACGGTCTTTTTTTTAATCAGGCTGAAGTTAAAGCAGCAGCAGGTAATTTACCAACGGTTGAAGATCTTTCTGGTGTTGGGCTGGACACAGACGTAGACACAGATGAACCCACGCCGATTAGGTTTAACCCAGTAATCAATCTGTCTGGATTTGTATTTGAAGATGTATCCGCTGATACTCTGCAATCTCATGATGGTGTGATGCAGTTGAGCGAGCCTGGTATAGCAGCGCAGGAGCTAGCTATTAGTTCGCTTGCAACAGGTGAGGTTCTGGCGCGTGCGGTGACTGACGGAAGTGGCTTTTGGAGTGTTGATATTAATGCAGCTTTTGCAGGAGAGAGAATACAGATAGCCCTTGTTGATCATGCTGGATATCAATTCATTAGTGAATCTACTACCAGTGCTACTGGAGTTGTGAGTGATGGTATTACAGAAATTACGTTAACGAGCAACAGTGGCGGGCAGCAAATCGACTTTGGTCTAATCCGTCAGCCAGTATTGATGGTTGATCGTTCGACCACTGCACAGCCTGGCGAAAGCGTGCTTTTCTTTCACGAATACACTGCACCAACCCACGGCGCTGTTTTCTTTACTTTTGAAACTCAATCAGGCAATGCGCAGCGTACTGAACTTTTCGTAGATACCGATTGTGATCAGCAACTGGAAGCCAGTGATCAACTGATCAATGCTCCTGTGGCCGTGACGCCAAATCAAACAGTTTGTCTGCTTGCTCAGGTGGACGTACCCTCTACGGCTGTGGCAGGCGATGTGCGCGGGCTGGAATTAACTGCGAATTTGCAGGTTGACGATAGTAGTGCAACAGGCCATGGGGTGCAAATCAGCCGGCAGAACACAGACATAGTGAGAGCTTTAGTAGAGGCTGCAGGACGGCTTGTGTTGAGCAAGAGCGTCAGTAATATTTCTGCTGGCGAGGCAGCATTAACGCAAAATACAGCCTTGCCAGGCGATATTCTTGAGTACACCATAAATTATGTCAACGAGGGTGGTGGGCCTATTAGGGATCTTGTGATTAATGATCAAGCGCCAGCTTTCACGCTGATTGACTCAGGTTCTGCATCGTGTGTATCCGTACCTATCGCACTAAGCTGTATTCCAGAAGTGCAGGGTGATGCTATTCGGTGGGACTTTACTGGTGCGCTTCCAGCTGGTGCCAGAGGCTCAGTGAGCTATCGAATTACTGTCAACTAGCCCAAAATCACCTTGCGTTGGACAGCGATTCATTTTTAATTGTTACACCCCTGTTTGCCTTAAGAATGCCTTTGCAACATTCTCCATGCTTGGTTTTTGAAAAAATACAGACAATTACTCTCGGTTTTTAGCCGAACGAAAACGTCTGGCCGTAATACCTATGGCGACTGTTTATAGCGTTATCTGGGCTGTAGCGACACCTCTGAAGAACGTGATAGAGAACACGTTAGTTTCTTGATATAGCCCCAAACTTTGAGCTGATCCGCAAAAAAACTGTGCTTTAGCGCAAAGAAGGCTCGTTACCTGCATTGACGATTAGGTCACACAACGCAATTCGCGAAAGTGATCAATTTTCATTATCGATTCAATCAGGAGGCAATCATGCGAGTAAGCTCGCTCTCATTTTTATTGTTTTTTCTTGCTGGTATCGCAGGCTTTGCGTATGCAAATGGCGCTGTGACTGGCGAAATTCAGGCGTTTATCGTTTCTACCAATGACGAAGGCGAAGAGAAAATTACACTGACAAGTGAAGCTGTGCCCGGACAGGTCATGGAGTTTCAGATTGTTTTCACCAACAACGGTGATTCTGATGTCAGTGGTATCAAAGTCGTCGATCCCATACCTCAAAACACCCGCTATATCGAAAAATCGCATGATGCTGATGTTGCTGCTGCGTTTGAAGTCAGTATCGACGGCGGTGAGACGTTTGAATCAGAGCCGGTGTTGCGCATAGAAACCCAGGCTGATGGGACACAAAAGCAGGTTGTAGTACCACCTGAGCAATACACCCATGTGCGCTGGGTAACCGAGCAAGGATTGCCATCTAAAGGCGGTAGCCATAAGTACAGCTATCGCGTTGCTGTTGAGTAAATCCAGACTGGTTTTCTCATTATTCGCGTAGTGCATCTCTTGAGGGTGATTGTGATTTTTAATGAACCAGAATTTTACGTATGCGTCAGCCTTAGCTCTGACGAATACACATATTTAGCGAGGAACACTTAAATGAAGTGGAAAAAAATACCACATGCACCCTTGGCTCAGGCCATAGCGGTAGTGCTGGTAGCAGGCGCTGTAGGTGCAGTTGCACCTAAAATTCACGCTGCTACCGCAGCAGGGACGCAGATAAGAAATTTGGCAACAGTAACTTATGAAGATGCTGTTGGTAATGTTTATTCGGCTCAGTCTAATGAAGCTATTGTGACTGTAGCGCAAGTTTTTTCAGCAACATTGGGAGTTGATGTTGATGTTGCAGCGGCCTCTGGTCAGACAGTCTATCTACCTTATGTGTTGACAAACACCGGTAACGGTGATGACACATATAATTTAACTGCACTTGATGGTATTACCAATGGTGACGACATTGACGCGTCCGATATCAGAATTTTCCATGACTTGAATGGCAGTGGTGAACCTGATGCCGGTGAACCTGAAATCTCCAGTCTGACATTGCCCGCTAATGTTAATAATTTTGCAAACCTGATTGTTGCTGTTAGTGTTCCATCTAGCGCTACTGATGGTCAGGAATTGGGAATTACGCTAACCGCAACGCCACAAAGTGCTGCGGCCAACCCAGCTTCTGTTGTCACCGACCTCACTGCCGGTGGTGGTCGAGATACGCTTGATGGTACTAACGAATCTTTGATTACTGTAACGGGTGACGCTGTACTTGTTACAACAAAGAGTTCGGTACATAACGTTGCTGCTAACGAAATTACCTACACAGTTACAGTAAGAAACAACGGTAATGTCAGCGCCAGTGATGTTGTTATATTCGATGGTTTGCCTGCCAACACCACTTTGGTAAGTTCGAGTGTTTCCGGTATTCTGGCAAGTAATGGCGATACTATCAATACAACCAGCGTGCTAAGCGAATCGGTATTGGGTCTGGATATCAACGCCGACGGAGATACAGTAGATAACAATGAAACAACGCTGGGTATTGATTTAAATACAGATGGTGATACCGCAGATACCGGTATCAGTGGTATATACGCGATTGATTCCGAATTGCCAGCACAGGCTGCAGTCTCGTTAACGTTTACGGTTAGCTATGATCCTGCTGCTTTAGGTGGTGGTTATGTTGTTATGAACCAAGGTTTTGCCTCTGGTGATACTGATGAAGATGGCAATCCTGATTCTTTAGTACCTTCAAACGTACGACAGGATGTTATTAATCCGAGCTTTGGTGTTGTTATCAGTGATACTGGCGCTGGTGCCAGTCCTGTTGTCAATGATGGTGGCGATGATGATGCCACGCTCAATGATGATCAATTTGTTGATCAGATTGCAGCTGGTGGTATTGTAGAGTTTACAAGCATCATAACCAACACAGGGAATGCTGATGATATTTTCGAATTATCTGTAAACACAGGAAACTTTCCTGCTGGTACCGTCTTTACATTTTTTGACGCCAATGGTGTTGTGTTGTTATCTGACACAAACGGCTCAGGTATCGATAGTGGCGTTATTGCCAGTGGTGCATCCAAGACAATCGTTGTAAAAGCGACATTGCCATCAAATGCAAGTGGTGCAGCTGCAGCACCTGCAAGTGAGTATCAAGCAACTATTACAGCAACTTCGGCGAACGATACCAGCAGCACTCCTGCAGCTGATACGACCGCTGTCTCTTTGGGCATCATTGTAGATGCTGCATCTGATTTACATAATGCTGCAAACGGTACACTTGGTAATGACGAAGATCCTCTGGGTTTAGCGCCATTTGTTGCGGCCAATACGTTTACAGGTACGGTCGGAAATACAGTGACTATCCCTTTGTATATCGATAATGAAAGCGCAGGCCCCGACTCATTCGTATTGAACGTTGGTTCAGTATGGGATGGTACAACGCTCGGTAGTTTGCCTTCCGGCTGGTCTGTAGAATTCTTTCTTGGAAATGGCTCAGGTGCTCCGACCGGGGCTGCTATTACGACGACACCAGTTATTCCTGGTTCGACTGTTGATTTTGAAATCATCGCTGTTGTGTCAATTCCTAATGACGGCACACTTGCAGAAGACGACCTGGTATTTGATAACGATGGCGATGGTGTGGCTGATACGCTTGATGGTAATGCGGATGGCGATGGCGACTATCCATTGTTCTTCCAGATTGAATCACAAAATACGGGTTCAACCGATATTGTACTGGATGCTATTGATGTTGATGCTACACGTCAGTTGTCATTGGTTACACCTGGTAGTAACCAGGTTGATCCAGGCGGTTCTGTGGTTTATGGGCACACGCTTTCCAATACCGGTAATGTGACAGAAGTTGTTGAGCTTACATCCAGTCATATACAAAACGGATGGACAAGCACAATTTCAATTGATACTGACGGTGATGGTGTTGTTGATACCGTGCTTGGTAATCTGACTCCGGGTACGATCACTGTCCAACAGGCCAATGGTGTTGTTGTAAGCGTTGTAGTCACTGACAACGATGGTGATGGAAATCCAGAGCTTGCAGTAAATTCAGGTGTCAGCCTGCCAATCTCTGCAACGGTATTTGCGCCGGCTAATGCCTCTCCTGGTGAAACTGATGTGCTGACTATAACGGCTACAAATGTTGACCCTTCTGTAGGTGCACCAAGCGTATCTGTTGATGATCTAACTACAGTGATTAATGGTCAAGTTCGTTTGACTAAAACAGTTGCGGTCGATGCAAACTGTGATGGCGCGCCTGAAACGGGTTTTGCAGCAGTACAATCCACGGGTATAGCACCGGGTGAGTGTGCCGTATGGCGAGTCGTTGCAGAGAACCAGGGAACAGCTGATGCCAGTAACGTTGTCATCACTGACTCCGTTCCAGCATTCAGTAGTTATGAAGTCAATAGCTTGCAGTATTGCTTGTCTAATGGTTGTTCACCGACGCCAGTGACAGATAACACAACAGATGATGCCGGCAGCGAGTCCAATGGCAGCATTGTGTTTTTTGTAGGTAATAATGCTAATCCTTCTGCTTCAGAGGGTGGGGTGTTGATCGCCGGTGAGCAGGCTACTGCGCAGTTCAGCGTAAGAGTCCAATAGATTAGCTCATTGTGATTATCTGCTGCAGTGCACTTTTACTGCGGCAGATTTTGTTAATTGTTTTTTTTCTCATGTCCGGATTATTCGGACATTTAAACTTACATTTACAAATTAATATACCCTGCAACTATGCCTCTTTGGCGCACATTAATTGCTGCTTCAAGCTTTTTTTGGTTGGCTGTAACGACGAGTAATGCTGCAACGGAAGCAGGTACATCCATAGTCAATCAGGCTACCTTGATCTATCGCGAAGAAGCCTCTGGCATGACTGTTGAAGTGTTGTCAAACACGTCAAGCGTGATTGTGTCCTCCTTACTGCAATTCGAATTGCGTTCCCCGCTTGAAATAACTGCAAGCGCAGGTGAGAGCGTGCAGTTCTCCCATCAAATTGAAAACACTGGCAACGTCGCGGCTGCGTTTCAAGTTCTGGCGGAAAATCAGCTCGCTGACAGTGGCGATTTAATTAATCTTTTAGTGTATGTGGATTCTAATAATAATGGTGTGGTCGATCCGGCTGAACTGCTGGTTGTAGACGCAATTAGTCTGGATCCTGGCGAGTCTGTTGGGCTTATATTGACTGGTGTTATTCCGCAGGAGCTACGCGGTGATGATGAGATTGAATTGTTATTGCAGGCACAAGCGGTAGATGCGCCAGAGAAAATTCAGACGGTACGTGACCTGGTAAGAATTAAACCTGAATCTGATTTGCTTCTGAGCCTGCTCACCAATAGCACTTGCGATATCGAACGCTTTTCTGATGAGACTATATCTGTTCAGATCAATGGTGTGAATCGCTCCGAAACGCTGCCACAAGCACAAAGTATTATTATCGATGGCGCTGCCCGAACAGGTGTACTCAGTATTTTGGAGTTGCCTGAAGGCACAACCCTGAAAGCCAATGAAACCCCTGAAGTCGTTGCCTTTCAAGGTGTGTTTGTTGTGCAAAGTGGAGGGCCAAGTGCGCAGTGGATGCGTTATGAGCAATGGGATGGAAGCTCTAAGTTAACGCGTGTGGGTCTTTTAGCACCGCAATCCAATTATGAATTGAACGAAACCGTCAGCGCTGCATTCAGGCTTGTTGTGTTGGAAGATGCACCAACAACGGCGCAGCTTTTCATGGCAACGATAGATGTTGATAACGATGGGCAGTTTGATAGCGAATCGAATGCAGCATGTTTGCTGGTAGCATCGCCATCAGCTGCGGTAGAACAGGCAATAAGGTTTCTGGAACCCGCGATAGCCTTGCAACGCGCCGGGATCACACCAGAATTTGCATCAGATAATGATTTTATCGATGCGTCCGTGTACCGCTTGAATGGTAGTGAGTTGGACAGTACGACAGATTTATCTTCACTGTCAGCTCCCTCTTATTCCCTGCCTTTAAATGGTGTTTACCTGGAGCTTGTCGCAACGGTTGATGAGGCACAACTGATTAAAGATGGCAGCGGTACAAAATTTGTCGTTGTTCAGCTTTCATCGCAAAATACACTGGATCAGACATCCGTGCTGCTGCGAGAGACCGCGACTGATTCTGATGTGTATCGCAGCATCAGGCCAATACTTCTTAGTCAAACAATTGCAGCAGAGGGTGAATTTTGTCCAGGTAATTCAACAGCAGTATTACCTGCAACACCTGACTTTGAATCCGATGTAGATGTCTGTGTTCTGCAAAGTGAAATTGATGATACCTTGCTTGTGCAATTTGAAAATTCACGTGGGGGTGTGCTCAGTACTGATACCGCTGTTGTCGACCCGGTAAGTCGAGTATTTGATTCTACAAGCCTTGCCGGGGTGGCTGGCGTTACAGTCAGTATCCTGGAAAACGGTGTTTTAGCTCTGCATCCTTTAACTGGTGCGCCACTGCAACTGGTTACTGATGAGCAAGGTCGTTATAGCATTCCGCGATTGGAGGCTGGGACACAATACAGTATCAGCGTAGATGTCGTAGAAGGCTATGTGTTTCCCTCAACAGTTGATGCGTCGCAGTTTACCAATCTAAACGTCATACCTGCATCCTTTGGGTTATCGCAGGTCGAAAATACATTACTTGGCGGCCTTCAGAATGCATCCGGTATCTTTAGCGTTGTTAATGGTGATATACCTCCTGTAATTGATATTCCTCTGGACCCTTCAAATAGTAACGCCCTGTTGTTGATCAACAAGAACGTAGAAGCTGACACGGTTGAACCAGGTGGCATGGTGGCTTACACAATTGACGTCAGTAACAGCAGTAATGGTGATATGAAGAACCTTGCGGTGCTGGATGGACCTGCATTTGGATTTCGCTACCTGCCTGGAAGTGCTACGTATGATGGTGATCGGATAGCAGACCCGGAACGATTGCAATTGCCTGAGTCGGCTGTGAATTCAATCGCTGCGGGTGAAAATCAATCTATTGCTGTTCGATCTGGCTTACGTTTTCGTTTACCGAATTTACCTGCCAATACAACAGCAACGCTTCGCTATTTTATGCAGGCAACAGCAGGTGCCATTGATGGATCTGGGGTGAACCGTGCGGTTGCCAATGCTAATACCGAAAGTGATTTGTTGCTTACCACAGCCTCAGCCGAGGCCAGAGTCAGTGTCAGTCGGGCAGGTGTTTTATCTGATAGCGCAACCCTGTTTGGTAAAGTCTATGTAGATAGCAGCTGTGATGCGATACAGAATCAAGGTGAATGGCCCATTGGTGGTGTAAGACTCTATCTAAGCGATGGTACTTTTGTCATTACTGATG
>CALHRQ010000253.1 GCA_938038175.1 uncultured Granulosicoccaceae bacterium
CGGAGGGTAGTTCTCGATCGTGGCTTCTTGTGCGACGGGTCGAAGCAGTCGATGCAGATGCACCATCAATTTTTTAGCATTTAAAGGTTTTTCAAGAAAGTCATCAGCGCCGCTGTCCAGTGCTTCGCGCCAATACGCTTCAGCGGACACCATGAGTATTGGTGTGTCATTGCGGTCGGATTCACGGATGTGCCCGAGCATGCTCAGCCCAGCTGCTTCACCGTTGATTTCAACATCCAGCATGATCGCATCGAAGGCGTTCGTCATCAGTGCTGACTTCAGTGCTTCAACCGTAGAATAGACATCGCACTGTATGGCTTGTGCGTTAAGCCACTTGGTTACAATATTACCTTGATCCAGATCATCTTCCAAATAAGCGATTCTTATTGGTTTACGCATCGTTCTTGACCCCTTGTCGCGTATGTCAGGCTCACACCCTTACATCGCGCTCTCGTTATCGTTGACTGATCCGTTTTTAGTGCCGGATTTGGGCAACCGTTGTTTAACTAGTTGTGTGTGTTCATCTCCATTTTTTCTTTTTCGCTGGGTTGATCGGAAATTAATTAATCAGGCTGAATAAGCTCAACACGCCCCGCTAAGATTTGTATCGCCTTGACGCTTACATTCTGATGATCGTTTAACAGTTGCTTGCAGTTAGTGGTTACTGATAACGGATTGGCTCACACTTCATTGAGGTGCGTAAGTACCTTTGTCGAGATTCTCTATTGGGCGATTTGCACTTAAACGGTTTATCCATGAACGAGTTGAACTCTTGTTCGAACAAAGCGTCAATCTCTTCTTCACTCATATCATCTAGTGGGTTCTTCATAACTTAATCTCCTTGTTTTATTGTTGTTCAGCTGTCAGCGCGAATGAACGAATGTCCATGCCTGGCTTTGCGAAAAAATAAATTGGCCCCATCGAAAGCGTAGAGTGCTTCATTAAATAAGGCGTTAAACTCGTCATCGGTTATAAAATGAGTAGTATCACTCATGGTCATGTTCCTCGCTTCTCTGATCACAATGTCAATGTTGGTACTGGTGGGATATTGACAACTACGTTGCGTCCCAAGTGACCCAAAATAAGCTCTTCTGAGAGTACAAAGGCAGGTTCAGTGGTCGCGCCCAGCTTATCCATAGATGATTTTGATGGACAGTAGAACGGTTGGATAGCATTGAAGTTAGTGTGAATCATGGGTATTGATCTCCTACTTTTTATTTTTATATTGTTGGTCACTCAGTGTCCTTTGGCACTGAAAAACCGGTTTAAAGACAAGACGCCGCAAATGATTGTGCTGCATCGCTGCACAACACCGCATCGAGCACTAATGGCTCAGTTGGGTTGAGATTGTGCTGGAACGAAAGTACCGCTGATTGGTTCTGATCGAGGGTTGAACGCAGGGCGCCACAACTGACCTCAGTGCACGTAAAGGCTTTGTTACCCAACAAGCTAAATTGCCCTGGGGCTATCTCAACAATGCGCTCATGGCTGTTGCGAGAGGTGTAGTTGAATGAAGCATTAGCGTCGTGTGCGATCTCTGTGATCACTTCAAGCAGTGAGTATTGCTGATCTGAGGTATCGGCAAGCCCCGTATCAATCGTCTGGACTTGGACTAAAATTTCGTAATCAGTACCCCACTGGTAGTCAAACCCTTCAATTTGATCGTAGAAGTAGGTCCACTCATCGCTGCCCTCTTTCTGAGCAAGTAGGCAATGACCAACGTCATAACCTTCACACTCAACCATGTGGTGTTTAATGCGCAAAAACTCGATACCACCGTTGTCAGGTGACGCATCCGACTGCGGTGTAACCGATGATGCCTGAGGCTCTTCAAACCCGTTCGTTTGATTATTCCTAGTCTCTGAACCAGAATTGGACGAACAAGCGGACAGGCTGATAACCGCTAACAAAACTAAGCTACGTTGTATTGTAAAGTTGATCATCATCAAGTCCCTGCATCATGTCGTTTTCCTTGTTTCGGTCTCCACGACAGCTGGCTGTAAGCATCACTGACGAGAAACGAGGTGTTTTTCAATAGGACACAAGTTTGTAACCGTGCGTTACATTCGGGTGGATGTGGCGCACAGGAATAGTGTGACCAACAAGAGATTGCTTCATCCAAACTGCGGACCAGAAGTTACAAGCAATTGAGCTATCGTCGTCTCTTACGCCACACTGGAGTTGCTCCGATCACTGGCAGCGTTATTGAAATACCACTACCACTGGCTTAGTCGAATACTGACGGAGCGTGCCAGTAAATGTGAACTGATTTTTACAGACTCAAACGATCCTTTTATCGATACTCAACGTAGAGACAACAAAAAGCGCACACCTCATCGGCAGACTGAGTAGTTAAAAGAGATGAATAAGTTGATCAACAAAGGATTATTCAGCGTGACTCGACCGCTTATCGTGCTAGGTGCAACGGTACTCTTTCTCACCAGCTGCGCTAACCCATCGCCCAAAAATCAGCTCCCATTGCTTGGTAGTGCATCCGCTCAAGAGACATCGATACTGGATGACCTGCAGGAGAAAGAGGTGGTGTCTGGCATTTGGTTATTCGAAGATGAGCAGATCGAGATCAAAATAGCGCGAGTGGACGGTGTTGAGCAATTACCGGGGCAAAATAAAAACGCCACTCGATTCATCATTCAATCTGCCAGTGAAAAATTAGCCTCCTACTCAACCCAGAGATTCAAAGTGGACCGCCTTCAGAACCCCACAGCTTAGAAAACTAGAGTGGCTGATTTATCGAGCCACCCATTAGTTAATATCAGTGCTAATGATGAGCGCGAGAAGGCGATACAAACCACGTTCAGAGGCTCTGTTGTCATGCATGCTGGTATTCCAGTGGAGCTGACTTTGCAGAACAGCGACATTGATGAAAACACGCAGAACGTCTATTCGCGATTGAGAATAATGCTTACTGAGCGCAGCTCATACGGTGACCGGCCATTGAACTCAACTATCGACTGTGTGAGTTTTCCGGAATTTCAATGCACTCGGTCAGTATCACAACAAACCGCTAAAAACTGAAACTACTGCTTACAGCGGAATGAAAACATAACAATACTAGTGCTCTAAAGCATCCCAAAGATGAACAGACTGCATTGATCGATTCAGCCCTGCCAGTTGTAGGATATTATATCATCCTGTAATCCACTAATGCTGTAACCGAACAGAAAGGAATGTCACTTATCTTTACGCCACATCGCAATTCGCACCACAGTGTGCGTTTTGTTATGAAAAATCTAGATGCTCAGATAGTTCACTAATCGGCTGATACTATAGCCTCGGGTGTTGGTGCCCAACTTAGCCCGATTCTAATTTACTATTCAACCATTTAACATCGTTAATCGCTACCGGGCTCAGCCCTAGTGCCAAAGATTTTTGTAGTGAAGCCTCTTCAATTTGTCCCATTGCGCTGTACAGTACGTGCGCTGTTGCGTGTAGCTCAGCGCTTCTATATGGCGTTGCCAGCACCTCTTTTAATAGGATGATAGCTTCAGACAACTTCCCGTGCAGAGCAAGTGCTTGAGCTAGCGCAATCGTCGCTTTTCCTGCCGGACGTAAGCGATAATTCTCTTGAGCTAATGAGAGCGCAAGTAGTTTATTATCTGCTTGCAAGAAATAATCTAATGCATGCCCGGATATGAGCTCTGGTGCAAACTCCATTGTTTTTTTAAATTCATTGTTTGCTCTTACCATCCACAAGAGCGCTTCGTCTTTATCTTTTAAGTCATCACTAGAGCGTAAAATACCAGCAAGCGCTTCCATAAATATTGGCGAACCTGTACGCTCGATAAGATTTCTGTATTTCCCCGCAGCGCTAGTCATATTACCCAGCAACACTTCAATCTCTGCAATATGCTCTTCAACTAACCAATGATCTGGAAACAGAACCAACGCTTGCTCATAGTGTTTGAGTGCATCGAGCAACTGGCTACGTTCCAAATCTAATATACCTTGTTGCAACTCTAACCATGATCGCAACTGAAAAGCACTTTTCGGCGTTCTTTCCTGCGCTCGTGCAAGCCAACTTTCTGCAGTAATAAAATCTGCGATTGAGGCATGGTAGAAAGCTAGCCTAGCGGCTGACGTTGCGCTTCGTTCAGCACTCTCGATCAGATCATAGAGCACTTTGGCTTTTCCATATTGGCCGGAGTTAAAAAGTACATCGGCGCGTAACTCATTAATGTGCAGCACAGTTTTTCTATCGACCAATATGGCCGATTCTGCGGCCACCAAGTCAGCTTCCACATCAGGTAATCGATGCATGGAGAAGTTAATGGCTGCACGAGTAAGCACTGGTCCACCTGTTCCATCAGTGAGTTCAAACGCGTGATTGATGACAGTTTGTGCTTCTACATAATCTTGTACTTTGCCAGTAAGCCGAGCACGGTCGAGTAACACTTTTGCCAGCCTTTCTTGATGAATCCAAGAGTCTGGTTGATCGAAGGCCGTTCTTTGCAGACCAACAACCAATTGATTCAGTCTAGTAATTTCAGTGTTGTAGCCTTCAGCTTTTACACTGACCGTAAAGCTCATCCCAACAAAAATGAGCATTGTGCTAACAATGAATAGCCTTTTGTTCATAACAAGACCTTAATCTGTATATCGTGATATCAGACCGCTCTCAGCCTGCTTCCGTGCAGGTGTGAGCGGTTTCAACGTACTACTGGTGCGGTGACGCAAGGAATGGGAAGGTAGTTTCGAATGCCTTATCGTTCGCAGGTGGATTTAGAACACCAACTAACGCTGTTGCCGCATGAGGTGCAGGTTCACCAGTTAGCTCAAGTAACGCAACAGCCAGAGTTACATCGATAACAGGGTCTTCCAACTTACGGCCATTTGGAAATCCAGCATCCGCACTAGTATCAATTTTCAGAGTATCCGGAATGATCAAAGGCACCGCTGCTGCTGCACAAGTGCCGGTGCCGTCCCCAACAACAGTACATGGCGTTAAGCCTAGACCACGCAATTGTTCATCGAGGGCACCATGTAAAAACGTCAGGCTGTTCAGAATTTCAGGCACGTAGGCACTGGCTGCATCATCAGTGGGGTTCGACTGGTTATACATATCTTTACTTGCAACAAGAGCAGTAGAAATAGCAGGCATACCAGAGCGATCAACACGAGTGTAAGTGTCTGGCGCATCGGTTGAGAAGTTGAACGTAGCCACAGTTGTTTCACCACCAGGGACCATTGCATCGCCGCCAGCATCGTCGTCGCTGCTGCTGCAGCCTGTCACAGCCCAGCAAAGAGCTAGCGCGGCTAGCAGTGATTTGTTTTTTGATAGATTCATATGTAGTTCTCTCATTTTGAGTGAGTTGTAGCCCATGTCTGAAACTGGCCCGATGGGATGGTTGTAGCAGGAATCTGGATAGCAACCGCTGTAACGTTCAATCCTTTTACATCATCACTCATCGGGTCAAACGAAAGCGTGCCGGTTGCAATCGTGTCTTGAAAGCCCGATTGATCAAAGAAGAAAGGGTCGTCTGCAAGACCAGCCCACGCACTCATAGCACCGTCGGTAAGTACTGTTTCTACTGCACCTTCAAGCGTTACAATACCCTCGCCAGACACTTGCACACCCCAAGCTCCCGTATTGTCTTGAGCAAACCGAGCATAAAGGTCTAAGTCTGATACGCCATCAGCAGTGGTATCAAAATGCATAGCATAAAGAATGTCTGAGTCATAACTTGCTGGAGCACCTGCTGCTGCAAACGTACCAAAAGTTAAAATCAGGTTTAGATTGTCGCCTTCGTGCCACGCATAGTAGTCACCGATGTCGGCAACAACTTGTGCTTGTGTACCAGGCGCTTCCTGATGATCGGCCGCTTGAACAACAGGCATGGTGAGCATGCATGTAGCAACTAAACTAGTTGCAACCTTCGCTGAAAAATGATTTTTCTTGCAAAGCATATATTTTTTCCTATTTAGTTTTGATACGTTCGGGTAAATGTAACGCGAATCTATGGTGTGGTAACAGTAACAGCGCTTGAGGCAGCAGATCGATTACCGTCATTATCGATTGCGATGATGCTGTAGCTATAGCTGCTGTTGCTTATAACACCACTATCATAAAAGCTATTGCCCTCAACCAGTCCAACGCTTTGGGTATCGCGCATAACTTCATACATCGCCACTATTCCATCGTCAGACGAGCGGTCCCAAAATAATTCGAGAGCGGTACTTGAATACACTGTGGCTTCCAAGTTTGCTGGTACTGATGGTCCATCCGCCAAACCAGATGGGTTATGGCTGTGAGCACCTTCTTCCATCAACGTATTCGACAGGTTGCCTCGAATAGCGCCGCCTGGAAAATCAGGATTGTGGATGTTGATATAAAATTGTGAAGGGTTGGCAAGAATCCGCTGCACAATACCTGACTCACCAGTTGGGAACTTGCCCATCTCGCCTTCTGTTAGGCAGTCTGCTGCATTGCCATCCTCAGGACCTGCAAGAACGGCAACAACAGGGCCATTAGTGTCACGAAGACCTTCGTGAATGTGTGCGGCCATACCTGCACCGACTGGCACAAGTTGCAACTTCTGTACTAGCAGTGAGTAACAAAGAGTGAGTTCGTCTCCATCAATACCAAATACATAGCCAACACCTTTCCCATCGGGATCACCTACTAAACGCTGTGCTGGGTTATCCCCAACTTCTTCACGCCCATCCATCTGCGCTATAAGCATGGTGTTAGTGTGGCCTGCCTGCGTTATGGATGAGGTCATAAGGCACGCAAGTGCGCACAACATTGGTGCACGGACGGAGTGTTTGATGATCATTGTGGTCATTCCAGTAAGGTCCTAAAGGCCTGTAAGCTAGTTACTGCATATTCGAAACGATGCAGCGCGTACACTGGAATACGCAGCGCTGGTGCTTACAGATGCACCAACAAAAATTATATTTATCCTATGGCAAACGGCAACAGCACAGGTTTAGGCAAACCCAGCTGTTATGGGGTTGGAAATGGCACCAAACTCAATATGCCTATTTTGATCGGATATCACCAAGTCGAACCTGCAGTCAATGGCTTGGCTTTAGCCTCACTTCGTATTTACAAGAATATGCGTTCGTAATCACACCTATTTCTAACAGAGTCTCACAAGGGCACTGTGAGACACTGCCCTGTTCTCCTGCAAAAACCAAACTATGAATTAATTCACCGTACAAGGTTCCAATGCTATTTGGCTAAATATTAATAATCCGTGGAAATACCATTAGTACGGATTTTCTTGACGACTCCCCACTGGCTTCTATACTCAACAGTGTCCGCCGATTACCGAGTCCATCCCAGTGCCTAAAAACGGTCAAGCCAAGGTGCTTTCCAATGACGAGCTGCAGCATGTGCTCGATGAGATTGAAAACCACCGCTATCCTGAGAAAAACGCACTCATCATTCAAATTAGCTTCTAGCTGGGTTTACGAGCTCAAGAAATGGCGTTGCTGCGTGGACGGGAAGTTGCGACATTGCAGTTTGGCGGCGGCTATGATGTTACAGATGTACTGGTGCTGCCGACGAGCTTCACCAAAGGCGCGCGTGCGATCTCTGCCAATGGCAACAAAGAAAAGCATTCGGTGACTTCCAGTTTGGTGCAGTTCAAGAAGTGACTTACTTCGGTATGCGTGTAGAGATATTTTTTCCAGGTGACAAGGCCACCAAGTGCTAATTGCGTGTCTTAGTCACGGAATCCTAGACGATGCGAAGTGGCTAACCAATTTACGATTTGACTGCATTAGCTAAGCATACATCTAGGCAATGGTTATTTCCCTGTCTAAATACACGTCTTGGATAGCATGCAAAAGTTCAGCACCTTCCGCCATCGGCTTTTGGAACGCTT
>CALHRQ010000254.1 GCA_938038175.1 uncultured Granulosicoccaceae bacterium
TGGGCTACCCACAAAGTTAAGCTCACTTTCATAGTCATCTTCCACTATCACCACATTATGCTTATTGGATGCATCCAATAAAGCCTGTCTGGACGACAAAGGCATCGTTGTGGTGGTAGGGCACTGATGGCTTGGTGTGACATACATCATGTCGCAATCTGCCAGCCTTTCATCAGTTATAACGCCCCGCTCGCCAACCGGAAACGTCACCCGATTTTTACTGAACAGGTTAAATATGTTTCGAGCATCGACATAACAAGGATCCTCAATGCCAACCACTGAAGACTCTTTCAGGATTAACTGAGCAATTAAATACAGGGCATTTTGCGCACCACTGGTAATGAGTATTTCGTCACGATCTGCCCATACGCCCCGGCGCGGTAAAACCCGGGTATGGATCTGTTCTACCAAGAGATCATCATCATGATCTACGCGATCGTGAGTCCACTGATCAATGGCACCCACCCGCAATGACAAGCGGCAGGCTTCACGCCAGTCATTTACTGGAAAAAGCGAGTTATCGACCTGACCATAAATAAACGGGTAAGGAAAACGCTGCCAATCCAGCGGTCTGTTAATGTTTCGCTGCTGAAGCGGATCAAAGCTAGTTTCTGGCCCTTCGGCAAGCGTCTCGTCAACAACCATTTTCTTTGCTGGGCGTCGCGGGGCATCCACCCTGCCAGCGAGCATTTCAGGATTGACAAAATAGCCCCTGCGTTCATGTGCAACCAAATAATTTTCGTCGATAAGATGTTGATAAGCCAGCACAACGGTATTGCGGGCAACACTTAATTGGCGCGACAACTCGCGTGACGATGGCAGTGGTGTATCGACCGGAATGCGGTTGTCAAGAATGGCTTTAACCAGAGATTCTCTTAACTGAGCTTGCAGGCTTTGCGGTTTTTCTGCATCGAGCTGGAACAGCTGATGCCACATCGGTTTTTCATGGGCTTTACCCACGCTAGTCCTGCTTGGATGTGTCGGAGAATTCAAACTCCAGTTCAGCTACCGAATCTGGCAACTCGGATTCTGCCAGCGAAGGGAAGTCAAGTTCCTGAGATATGATCGGTTGCGACCTGGACACTTTGGATGCTTTGCTCATGTTTCCAGACATTGTACCGCCTGACAGATCAATTTCCCCACTTGCAGCAACCTTTTTGTTTAGAACAGGCAATTCCTCGCTATCCAGCCATTCGTCATGATTCACTTTGAGCATACGAACCTCACGTAGCTTGTTTGCTCTGAAGCTTGCGAAATCGCGTTCCAGCCGAATGGATTTTTCCTCGGCATT
This sequence comes from uncultured Granulosicoccaceae bacterium, assembly GCA_938038175.1. Taxonomy (GTDB): domain Bacteria; phylum Pseudomonadota; class Gammaproteobacteria; order Granulosicoccales; family Granulosicoccaceae; genus Granulosicoccus. Next base: position 1,292 of record CALHRQ010000254.1, read on the forward strand.
ACGCAGTGCAGCTTCAAGTGTGCTGATACGCTGACCTTGCAAGCGAGCATGGACCTGCATTGCATCCTGCTGCACAGTGAGTTGCGACTGGTTCTGAGTGGACTTGGCGACCAATTGACGTTCAGACTCAAGCGCCAGCTGTGTATGCTCAATGGCAGATCCAAGTTCGGCTATTTCACGCTTCATCGCCTGAATTTTTGCACTTGAAGCGGCTTTTGCAGCACGGGCCTGTTTCAAAGAATACAACCGTGCTGCCGAGGCACCAATGCACCCCCCTAGCAGCGCTGCAAACAATGTAAGCAGTAGAATCTGAATTGTTAATATGGCACTCATATATCCTTATACTCCCCTACGACAATTCTGACACGATGCACGCTCTCTGGCAGGTTAGTTCTACCGAATGCTGCGATCGCAAAACGACTCTCATCAAGCCCTCGCTCTGCCAGATAAGTAATAACAGCCTGTGCTCGATCCCGGCTCAGCGAAATATTGTCAGTGTTCAGAGTATATTCGTTTGATGCCACTTCAATCGTTACCGTCGATTCTGAGTACAGAAAAAGCAACTCAAAGACAAGATCGAGTGAACCTATTGACGATTCCAGTGGTTCCACGCCTCTGGATGGAAAACGAATACGAATAGATAAAGCGCTTAAAACTGCAAGATCCTGTCGACGTTCACGTTCATACGCCGTTTCCGCTGGAGGCAGTTCAATGTTGGAAAGCCGTGCAACCGTATTGTCTGTTTCTGGAACACCAGATGACGTTTCAGTTATCACAGTGTCCGCGCCTTGAGCAGCTAAAACAGGGCTATTGAATTCATTTAATTCAGCTGTTGGGCTGGCAAGATCCAATATTTCGTTTGCAAGTGCTTCAAGCAAATCTGAGTCATTATTTTGCGCCAGATTTTCTAATACGCTGGCACTTGAGTCAGCATTCACCAGCTCTACTGCATCTGTTTCTGCATCTGTTTCTGTTTCTGCATCTGCATCTGTGTCTGCATCTGCATCTGTGTCTGCTTCTGCATCTGCTTCTGCATCTGTTTCTGTTTCTGTTTCTGCTTCTACTTTTGCGTTTGCGTTTGCGTTTGCGTTTGCGTTTGCGTTTGCGTTTGCCAGCGTATCCGTTTCAGCATCTACTCCAGCAATCGCAACTGTAGTCACCGCAATTTTTGGCTCTGTGTTTTCTTCAACCGCCGCATCTTCAACCGCATTTACTTCAGTGTCCGTTTTCAGGTTGTTTGAAACGCTTACCTCGCCTCTGGTATCACCCCTGGCATCACCTTGAGTAGCCTCGCCGACTAGAAGCTTGTCGTCCTCTGAATTCTCTGGCAATACAACACGATCCTGATCAGCATTGTCTACCTGCTGATCTGTCTCGTCACCTACCTGAAGTTCGCTTGATAAGACACCTGTCACGGGTTGATCTTGTTGGTCTTCATTCGCATTAACGTCTTCAGCTTTAGCCACCTCAACTGAGTCAGACGCTGTATCAATTGTTTGCTGGGTGGTGGTGACGTTGACCTCTGAGTCGGATGATTCAGTGCTTGGCGTTTTAGTTTCGGTTGCGTTCGCAGTTATTTCAGGCCGGGTTGAAGGCTCTGATACCTCATCCGCAATCGCAACATTGGCAATAAGTGAGTTCTGATTAATGATAGCCCAGCCAATTAACGTGAATAATGCAACAGAGGAAAACGCGAGCACGAACCAGCTGAACTCGGCACCAGGCACGTGTTCTACTCCATCGCTTTTTTTAGCCGGTTTATTCACTTACTTTCTGCACTCCGTCAATTTCAAAATAATGCGCGGTGTTTCTATAAGCCCAAAAACAATGGAAATCAGGAATCGGGAAGTGGTGCACAGAACAATACGATGACGATTTCTATTTAATTACACGATTCAAAGTTTGCGGCTTTTCAACATACAAAACAACCGATTCGATAACGAAACAGAAAGCTTATTGCAATTTAACAAGGTTACGTCACGCTCAATCGATTTGCGCACGCTGACACAGACTGATTTTCAGGAACGATTATATTGGCACCACTACAACAAAAGCCTCCACCAGCGAAGTGGATAACGGTGAAAAATGTGAAAAAGTTCAAACAGTTAATAATATTGATCAGCTTTGGCCTTAGCGGTTGTGGCTGGGTTGATTCTACCGGATCTCAAACTGAATCTGGTCAGGCCTTGAGCACAACAACGATTAACTCTGTCGGTTTCGATGATGCGTTTTCTGTACTGGAAAATTCGCGCAGCACACTTGTGTTTAGCAGCGGCGCCAGCAGCTTGTCAGGTTGGACCTGGGAGCCCCTTGATGGGCAAGCCAGTATCGATAGCTGCACACAATTCGATGGATTCCAACGCGAGCTTGTGACTAATGAACTCGCTTTGTCTTGTGCTAGCGGGCAGGATTGCCAGGTGCGAATCCAGGAAAGCAGTATCAACGGTATTACGCAATTCGACATTACCACACCAAACCTGCGTTCGCCTGCAGCGCTCGAATACCGCGTCAGCACAACCGATACGACTGGAAACTATATAGAAACACGCCAAACGCTTTGTGCGCTGTCGATCAACGAAGCGCCAACAGCTGTTGATGATCAATATACAGTGACTAGGGGCGAATTTTTACGGGTTCGTGGTAACGACCTAAACGGCTTGTTAAATAATGATTTCGATGACATTGATGTACGCAATGAACCACTGCGCGTCAATACTGCGGCTGTACAATCGCCACGCTTTGCGTCCGAATTTACACTGTATGAAGATGGTGGATTTGACTACCGCGCTAATGCAAACGCCCCGTTAACGGTTAATGGCTCTATCAGCGACAGTTTCACTTATTCGGTCACAGACGGCACTCATACCATGCTTGCCACGGTGGTTATCAGGTTAGTGGAATTCAATTCTACGGCTATGCTGGTTGGAGAAATCCCTGGCCTTTCACTCTTTTTGGATAAACCGTTAAGTAACCCGCTGTTGCTCGACTTCAACGAATTTTTTGCTGACCAGCAGGGCGATACATTGAGTTTCCGTTTGCTGCCAGGCTCATTACCTGATTCTGGCAATCTGTTTTTGACCACAAGTGGCCAATTGTTTGGTCAGCCCAGTAGCGAAGATGTGGGCGAGTATGATGCCATTCTGGCTGTATTCGATGGTGTAGAAGAGATCACTGAGACCTTTAGCTTCAGCATAGCGGAACGTTCAGAACCAAACAGATTGCCAGGCGTAACCGATATCAGTAATCGCACAGTTTCGGGTAATTTCAGCTATGACGTTTCGGTATTTTTTAACGACGTCAATGGCGATACGCTGAGCTTTACAGCGATCAACCTGCCTAATGGTGTCAGCATCAGTCAGGCTGGAGTGATATCGGGTATATCCAGTGCTGCTAACCGAGGACGATGGTTAATCAGAGTTACAGCCGATGATGGTAATGGTGGCACTGTTGATGACGGTTTTCGTCTAACGATTAGATAAGGGACTATCACACCCCGACTGACAGGTCAGCCGTACTGTTTACGTCTGACTTGTCAGTCGTGCTTTTAACGGCTGACGACATCAAGCTTTAAGTTCAGCCAGCCTTGCCAAAACCAATTCATGTAAAGCGTCGCTCCCGCTAGCCACAACATCACCGCCTGCCACAGCAGTGCCACCAGTCCAACTCGTCACAACACCGCCAGCCCCTTCCACAATAGGGATGACCGCTTGTATATCATATGGCTTTAAACCCGATTCCAAAACAATATCTGCAAAGCCCATCGCCAGCTGTGCATAGCAATAGCAATCACCACCATAGCGAGTTAGTTTTACCTGCTCGCGAAACGCTTCAAAGCACGTTTTTTGATGGTTGAAAAAAAAATCTGGTGAAGTCACCAGCATTACGGCTTCTTCAATACCTTGCACTTGTCGACAAAAAAGCTGCTTCGAACCATCTGGCGTCAGCACTTCCGTTTTACCCTGCCGGCCAACATAGCGCTCCTTTAGTATGGGCTGATCCAGCATACCCAGCACCACATCCACGCCGTCGTATACAGCGATAAGCGTTCCCCATAGAGGCACACCGGTTATGTAGGAACGCGTTCCATCGATAGGGTCGACCACCCACAGATGTGCGCTTTTTCCAATGACCGGATCACCCTCTTCTCCCAGAAAATTGTGCTCAGGAAACGCCTGCAACACCACATCACGAATAGCCTCTTCTGCCTGTTGGTCTGCCAGCGTCACAGGATCAAAGCCACCTACCTTATCCTTGTTACTGACCGGTACAGGATTGCGAAAATGCGCACATGTAATTTTAGCTGCCTTGTCACAGGCATTATGCGCAGTTCGCTCAATCAAATGAAATAGCTCTGGATCGGTTTTGACTTGTGTAAATTCTGGTAACAACATCGCCTTTTTCCCTTACTTTTCTGCTGTTTAACAATTGGGCGTCTTTGTAATAGTGTACCCTTCCTCCGCCTGCTAATTGCTGCGCCCTGCAATTGACAGACAATGCAGTCTTTGACACTGATTATGCGAATACAGCGCCATGGCAGGAACCAGCATTGCGCAATAATTTGCCCAGAATTTTTTATTTTGTTTTAGTTGAATATTTACCCTGCAATGATGAAAAAGCACTCCTATACTCCACGACCCGAAACACGGGATAGTGGCAGATTATTGATCAGCCCCTGGATGAGTTAACAGGCTTTTTAGAATGCGTAAAGTTTTCATTTTCTGTGCGGTAACAGTCCTCGCTGGGTCTATCCAGTCGTGTGCGCATGTGGACTACCGTCAAATGACCTACAAGGCATTACGCCAACAGGATTGCCTGCTCAACGAGCTACAGGACTTTTGTGCACGTAACTTTTTAAGCGAATATAAAGAATACGAACGAGTGCGTAATCAATACCTGCAAGAACAGAATGACGCGGCCCAGTCACGTCTCGAAGAACAACATTCTCAAGTACTTTGGGTAGAAGTTAAGCCAGTAAGCTCCGGCAGCAGCACTACGGCTGAATCTGATACCGCATCCAGATTGTTCGAAACTAACCTCACACGGACAGCTATTGACAACCGACAAAGCGAGTTTCCAGTGAGCATTCTTAACCAGTTTGAATACAGCGACCACATTGATCAATTGGTCTCAAATGATCTGCATCCACAGACCCATAAACCAGGCTTTTTGCAGCCATGACTGAACCGGCGCTTCTGGCACCAGTCATTGCACACCGTGGAGCATCCGGTACGGCACCAGAAAACACATTGGCTGCTATAGCACTCGCTGCAAAACAGGGTGCCAGATGTGTCGAGCTTGACGCATCGATCAGTAAAGATGGCATCGCATTCGTACATCACGACGATACACTCGAACGCTGTACCGATGGTGCGGGCTATTTATGCGCGCATACCGCTGCGGAACTGGACAAATTGAAAGCAACTGCTGGACTGGCAGAGTTCGAAAACGAACCACTGCCCAGACTTGACGCCGCCATTGCACTGCTCGATTCTCTTAATATGGGTCTCAACCTTGAGATAAAACCTACGCCCGGTTTAGAGGAACCAACGGCTCGGGCGGTATGCGATGTTGTTAGAGAGCAGTGGCGAGCTGAACTGCCACTGGTTTTATCCAGCTTCAGCAAAGATGCACTAGCCGTTGCCAGAGATGAATTGCCAGGTGCACCACGAGGGTTCATTGTGTGCGCTATCCCCGAAAACTGGCGACATACAGTGCAGCTGTTGCAATGCCAAAACCTGCATTGCGATGGCGCATTACTTGAAAAAGCACAAGCTCAGGCATTACTGGATTACGGTTTAGGTGTGTATTGCTTCACTATCAATACAGTTGCGGATGCGCAACGCCTGTTTGATATGCATGTACATGGCGTTTTCACAGACTATCCCGCACAGATACTCGGCCTTGAGAATTAGCGCCTGATACCTAACGAGCTGTAATCGCCTGGCAATTTAAAGCGCGTACCCGGCAATAAGCCATGAGCACCCGCCCCAATACTGCGGGCAATTTGTGGCCAGCTGTTCTCCCAACAACACACGTGCCCATATGCAGCTACTGAAACGCCCAGGGCGTTTAGCTGTGAAGTAATAAACTGTTTAACCAAATCAGGTGGAATAACGGTATCGTTTCCACCCAACAGATGCCATTGCTGAACGCTCGATCGTAACGGCGGCTGAGTTGCCGGGTTCAGAGAATTGAATAGCCTTGTGTAACCGTGATGGGAGGTCCAGGCATCGGTATCAAGATTGCCGGCAATGGTAACCACATGCGAAACTGCGGGTATGCGCTGCGCTATGAGCATAGCCAGAGCACCGCCACCGCTGTGACCAATCAATGTTACTGCTGTCTTATCGTGCTCTCTTACAAGTTCGTTAATCACACTGGCCATGCTGCTTACCACCGTTTTTGAGAAACGAGCAGATGTCCAAAGCGACGCATTACAACCTTCATCATCAGATGACCCGTTGTAACAGGGCCTGCCAACATATACTGACGGTGCATTATCCATACTCATCAGCCTTAACATTAAGGGGTTTCGAGGCGTAGGGTCAGGCATAACGATTACCCGGTGTCGCCAGGGCGAACCGTCTCCCTCGAGGTACACATGTAGCGTTTTACGTCCGCTCAATACAGGCGCAGATGGCAACAACGTTGAATCTGACGGTGTAATGGATGATGAAATTTTGGAAAAAACCAGATGATCGAAACCGTTTTTACGTATAACCGTACGTTCGAGCTGATTTTGGCTGGCAAAGCTATCCAGCCCCATAACCGGTGTCTGGCATCCTTGTAGTGCCAACAAGGTCGCGAATACCCAGTGCCTTACCTGACGGTTAAGCAATGTCATGAGTGTTGCAGGCCTGTATGTTCGAAGATTGGTCCAGTATTTGTGTCTCAAGCGATATACTTAATATACAAGATTCCGTTTCTGGAGCGTAAAAACGCATGAGATTTTCCTATGTAGCCGCTAGCGTTGTTGTCATAGCGCTTTGCCTATGGATGGCAAGCGGGCTCATTGGTTCGCAAGAGGACGGTGACGCGGTGGCAGCTGAATCCGATTCAGCGTCAGGGCGCGAAACCCCATTGATGAAAGTGGCGTACATCACTGGCAAGCTGACACCAAAAACGCGTGATGTCGTGATACAGGGCCAGCTTGAACCCAAGCGCCATATACTGATGCGCGCGGAAACCAGCAGCACTGTTGGTTCAGTCGAAGTCAGCAAAGGCCAGCGTGTTAACGCGGGTGACATTATCATCAATTTATCGCTCAGTGGTCGTGAAACTGACTTACGCGAAGCGAGAGCGCGTGTCAGGACTGCAAGCAGCGAACAAAAGGCCGCGCAGTCATTACGCAAACAAGGCTTGCAATCTCAAGTCCAACTTGAACAAATCCAGTCGCAACTCGAATCTGCTCGGGCGCAACTTGACCGAGTCCAGCGTGATATCACCTACACGCGCATTGCAGCACCCTTTGCTGGTGTCATCAACAAGCTTCCACTCGAAGTGGGGGAACTGGTTGATCGAGGCGCAACGGTAGCCGAGCTGGTGGATGACAGCACTTTTCGCGTAACGGGCAACGCCACACAGCAGACCGTCTCTAAACTGACGGTTGGCAAACCCGTGAAGGTAACGCTTATCACTGGAGAAACCCTTGATGGCATACTCACCTTTGTCTCTTCAATGGCCGATAACGCAACCCGAAGCTTTGAAATAGAGGCAGAAGTTGCTAACCCGGGTGGCGTATTTGCAGCGGGTGTCAGCGCCTCGCTTGCAGTACCTATCGATCAGATTAGCGCCATGTTTATCAGCCCTTCAACCATTGCGTTGGGTGAACAAGGCGAACTGGGTGTCAAGATAGCGAACGAGCAATCAATTGTTGAATTTATGCCAATTGACATGGTCAGCACCTCCCTTGATGGTGCTTGGGTTACAGGCATTCCGGACAACAGCCGTATCATCACACTGGGCCAGGGCTTTGTAAAAGAAGGCCAGGAGGTTGAGCTCATTGAAGAGCAAGCCGCGCAACAGTCGGAGCAAACGGGTCAGAAAACTGATCAAGGAAATGACAACAACAACGGGGCGGGCTAATGTACAAGCTCATTGATGCGGCATTTGACCGCAACCGCACAGTTATTCTATTGCTGCTGTTTTTACTGGCGGCAGGTTTTGTTGCATACAAAAGTATCCCCAAAGAATCTGAACCCGACGTACCCATCCCGATTATCTATGTATCGATGAGCCATGATGGTATCTCGCCCGAAGATGCCGAACGACTCCTGGTACGGCCTATGGAAAAAGAGCTGCAGAACATCACTGGTATAAAAGAGATGAGCAGCACATCCAGCGAAGGCCATGCATCAGTGCTGCTTGAATTCGATGCAGGCTTTGATGGCGATACAGCCATAGTTGACGTACGTGAAGCAGTTGATACCGCCAGCTCTAAACTCCCGGCAGATTCGGACGAGCCTACCGTTAACGAAATAAACATCGCGTTGTTTCCAGTATTGAATATCAGCCTGTCAGGGCCAATTCCCGAACGCACACTGGTCCAAATCGCTCGAAACTTAAAAGAAGATCTTGAAGCTTTGCCAGGTGTGCTGGAAGCAGACATCGCTGGTGAACGAGAAGAAGTGCTCGAGGTCGTGGTTGACCCTAATGTTATGGAAACTTATCAGCTCGATTTTAATTCCATATTTAGTCTGATCAACAATAACAACTTGCTTGTTGCAGCCGGCGCTATCGATACCGGCGCCGGGCGCATGGTACTAAAAGTACCCGGTATTATCGAAGACTTTAACGACATGCTCAGCCTGCCGATTAAAGTCACGGAGAATGCGGTTGTCACCTTTGGTGATGTTGCACAGGTGAGACGCACGTTTAAAGACCCTCTCAGCTTTGCAAGGCTTGATGGCCAACCTACTTTGGTATTAGAAATAAGTAAACGCCTCGGTGCTAATATTATCGAAACGATAGATGCCGTAAGAGCAACAGTAGAAGCCCAGCGCGCTTTTCTTCCCCCCACTCTTGAAATAGGATTTCATCAGGATAAATCCAAACAAACCAAAACCATGCTGAACGATCTGCAAAACAATGTGGTGTCAGGTGTGGTACTTGTAATGATTGTCATTATGGCTGCACTGGGTATTCGTTCATCCATCCTTGTTGGCTTTGCCATACCCGGTTCGTTTCTTACCGGCATTTTGGTTATCAATGCGATGGGCTTTACGATGAATGTTGTCGTGTTGTTCAGCCTGATATTGGTTGTTGGCATGTTGGTCGATGGGGCAATAATCGTTACTGAACTTGCCGATCGAAATATTGATCAAGGTATGCCAACCGCCACGGCCTATGCCAACGCCTCCAAACGCATGGCATGGCCCATTATCGCCTCTACCGCGACAACGCTTGCTGTGTTTTCACCGTTGTTGTTCTGGCCTGGCCTTATCGGTCAATTTATGCGCTACATGCCCATCACTGTTATTTCTTGTCTTATGGCATCACTTGCCATGGCACTGATCTTCATCCCGGTTATTGGCAAGTTCATAGGCCGAAAACAACAAAAACCTGAAATTGAAGATCAGGATATAAACGACCCTGCAGCGCAGCAGCTTAAAAACATTCTAAGAAATCCGGATTCTTCCAGCAAAGCTGGCAGCATTACATCCAAGGCAGTACTGGATGCAGCTACAGGTGTGCGGGCAAGATACTTATCGGTGTTGCACAAACTATTGCACTACCCTGCCTTCACACTAATTGCTGTGCTGATATTTACGATTATCAGTTATGTTGTGTATGGCGTGCTTGGCAAGGGTGTCGAATTTTTCCCAGATATAGAACCAGAATCCTTGATTGCAAAGGTGCATGCGAGGGGAGATCTATCTATTTTTGAGCAAGATAAAATTTTGAAGCGCGTTGAGGATCGCCTGCTGGATATTGACGATATTAAATCGGTCTACACAAGAACTGGCGGAGACTCACAAGATGGCGGTGATGTTATTGGCAACATCTCACTAGAACTAAAAGAGTGGAACAGGCGCGGCAAAGCCGTTGACCTTATTGCCCACATGGAAGAACTCACCGCGGACATTGCAGGCATTCAAATCGAATATTTAAAAAACGAGGGCGGTCCAGGTGGCGGGGGTAAGCCAATTAATATTGCTGTGAGTGCAAGCACCACCGAAAAAATGTACGCGGCTGTTGAGTATGTTCGCGAGCAAATGGAAAAGATAGGTGGTTTTTCAGGCATTGAAGACAACCGCCCTCTGCCCGGTATTGAGTGGCGTTTGAATGTAGACCGAGAAAGTGCGGCACGCTATGGTGCGGACATTGCCCTGCTCGGCAATGCCGTACAATTGATTACCGATGGCATTCGTGTGGCCGGATACAGGCCGGATGATGCGACTGACGAATTAGACATACGCGTACGTTACCCTATTGAGCAACGTAACCTCGATTCGATAATTAACCTTCGAGTACCAACACAGCTTGGCATGGTACCCATCAGTAACTTTGTGACAGTAGAGCCTGCGCAAAAAACCGGTGTCATCAATAGAGTGGGTGGTCAGCGTGTTATCACAGTGCAATCTGATGTCGCGGAAGGCTTTTTACCTGATACTCAGCTAAAGCTCTTACAAGAAGCACTAGCCGATGGTCCGGTTGACCCCGAAGTGTCTGTGCAGTTTAAAGGTGAAGCAGAAGAACAAAAAGAGGCCGGTATATTCCTTGTCACCGCTTTTGTCTCGGCAATCTTTTTTATGATGGTCATTTTGGTCACACAGTTTAATAGCATTTACCAGGCAAGCCTTGTGCTTAGCGCCATTCTGTTTTCTACATCTGGTGTACTGATTGGCCTTATGGTTGCGCAGCAACCGTTTGGTATTGTAATGGTGGGCATCGGTATTATTGCGTTAGCGGGTATTGTGGTAAATAACAATATAGTGCTAATCGACACCTACAATCGCTTTAGGCAAGCCGGTGCAAATGCTATAGATGCAGCTATGTTAACGGGCTCTGTCAGAGCAAGGCCGGTTTTTTTAACGGCCATTACCACCATCCTTGGCCTTATGCCAATGGTGTTGTCCATGAACATCAACTTTTTTAGCCGTGATATCTCCTTTGGCGCACCATCAACACAATGGTGGACTCAACTGGCAAGCGCTATCGCCGGTGGGCTCGCATTTACCACTCTACTCACTTTATTTTTAACACCGTGTTTGTTGGTTCTGGGTGCAAAAGTTGGTGCCAAGCGTAAAATCAGAAAACATAAAAAGCGCCTCGCCAATCAGCAAAAACTAAAAGCACAAACAGCTTAGATGTTGATGAACGGCTTTCCCCTATGGTGTTATCAATAAACACAATATGAGCGACCACTCATCACCGTTATTAATTATTGCTGCCGGTGGAACTGGCGGCCATATGTTCCCCGCTCAAGCACTGGCAGAGGTGATGTTGAAGCAAGGTTGGCGCGTCAAGCTCAGCACCGATGCACGCGGCGCACGCTACGCTACAAGCTTCCCCAAAGAGACTGAAATAATAAAGATAAAAAGTGCCACTTTTGCACGCGGTACATTGCTGGCAAAACTATCCGTGCTCCCCACTATTATTATGGGCGTTGTTCATTCAGTTGCCAGTATGCGAAGAGACTCACCAAGTGTTGTTATAGGCTTTGGTGGTTATCCCACAATACCGGCAATGTCTGCTGCGCTTATCCTAAAAAAACCACGCATGCTGCACGAGCAAAATGGTGTATTGGGCAGGGTTAACCAGCTGTTTGCCAATCGAGTGCATCGCCTCGCCTGCGGCACCTGGCCCACAAGGGTACCTGCAGGTGTTCAAGCTGAGCATGTGGGCAATCCTGTGCGCGATGCCATATTGCAATCGAGTGCCTCTATTTACAAGACACCAAAGCAGTGCCTTGATACAAACCAAGCCATAACGATATTGGTGCTGGGAGGAAGTCAGGGAGCACGCATACTATCGCAGGTGGTGCCTGAAGCCATTGCGCTGCTCAGTGCTCAGCTTAAAAACACAGTTGTTGTTTATCAACAAGCACGCGCGGAAGACAAGCCTGCTGTTGAAGCTTTTTATAAAACCCACAACATAGCGTCTGACGTTCAAACCTTTTTCGATGATGTTCCGATGCGCCTGGTTACCTCTCAATTAGTGATTGCCCGATCCGGTGCCTCAACGGTTGCCGATATTTCAGTTGTTGGCAGGCCAGCCATTTTTATCCCATTGGCAACCGCCATTCGCAACGAACAAGAAGCCAATGCGCAAGGGCTGGTTGATGCGAAGGCAGCTCAGATGATTATTGAGCGAGATTTTAATGCTACAAACCTGGCTGAACGTATCGAAGCCATTTTAACGAAACCTGATACAGCGGCAAAAATGGCTGCAGCAGCATTATCAGTCGCAAAGCCTGGTGCTGCAGATGAATTAGCAAAGAGCGTTAGAGAATTAGCCGATTTGGTTTAGGTTCCATTATTTCTGCGAAAAACGCTGTCAGAGCCACCGACCAGCAGAGAATAAACAGGCCTGCAACGTTGTTAAATCGGGCTTTCAGAAATTTTTACTTAAATGTATATCGCCTGCATAGTAGAGGTAAAGCTCAGGGTCGATACTGTTTACATGGAAACGCACTACAGCGTTTGTAAGCAAAACCATTATTGATTCTAACTAGCCGACTTAATTAACAAACTACAGGACATACACTATGAAGACGTCAATCAAAACTATCGCAACTGCAATCGTATTAACTGGCATGCTCGTCGGACAGGCGTCAGCCAATGTATCCA
>CALHRQ010000255.1 GCA_938038175.1 uncultured Granulosicoccaceae bacterium
CCATATTTCACATTCATTATTGTCATTCCAGACAGAATCGAAACCCGCGCCCAAGACCTGTTCCTGAATGCCTTTTTGCCACCAGCTTATGGTTTTAGGATTAGTAAAATCCAGACTTGCACCCAATCCACCCCAAAACATTTCCAGCACCGGCACTCCGGCCTTATCTTTTATAAACCCACCAAAGGCGGCAACGTCAGCAAACAAAGGGTGATCATTTAACAGCACAGGCTTGGTGTTGGCGCAACTATACAAACCCATAGAAGCAATTTTTTTAAAGAACGTTTTTTTGTCCGGAAATTTTTTGTTGTTCCAGGTGAACACGTAGCGTCTGCCATCAATGGTTGTATAACCAGAGCCTGAATGAACGGCACTCATTGGCATACTACGCTCACGTGTTTCCTCACAAAAAGACTGGATTGCATATTGCGCATTATCAGCATCAGCAAGGTGCATTGAAGTGTGTGCAAAACCAAGTGCCCAGCGCGGGTGGAAATGCGGTTTGCCCGTTAAGCATTGAAACTGAGTAACCAGCTCTTTTATGGTATGGCTGGTTAATACATAAAATACCAGCGCATTTTCGTACACATCAGTTTGTCTGTAGTGAGCGTGATAATTAGAATGCTCTGCACCAAAATCAAAATGTATCTCGGACAGGGTGTCGTAGAACAATCCGGTATAGCCATCAGTGCTATTGCCAAACATAAACCAAGGTACATGCTTGTATAGCGGGTCACTGGTTTCGGCATTGTAGCCAAGTGCATCAGTTTGCAAACATCGAAAACGTTTGCCGGTTCTGTCAAACGGACCCGCTTTGTCTCCCAAACCTACATGTCGATGCTTAAGGTTTCGAGTTTGTGCATGGAGAATTTGCCCACGACCAGCAAGGTTTCTATAAGCCGCCACTGGCCTGTCTTCAAAGCAGCGTTGCCATTGACTATCGTGGAATCTGTAGATATTAATCGCAAGCGGGGTTTCCTGTATTTCCACCCGTACATTATCACTAGCGAGCACCAACGGAGCATAAGGCTGAGCCTGCTCACGCCCCTCAATAGCCGAGCTTTGAAGATCAGAGTTTTGCAGCGTAGCGGCGGGGCAGGAAAAACCCGTGGTCGACAGCCTGGACCTGCCCTCCCACGGCACATCACCTTTTGGCGCAACCATCCAGGAAGGCTGCATATCCGAGTCAGCAGCAGGCGATATAGCCACCCTGCATAGCCAGGGTTCAAGCACATCCACATGCAATGAATAACCTTCTGAAAGTGCTGCGCTTAGCCCACTGTCAGTGGCTTGTAGATCAGACTCCAGCTCTAAAACGCCCATCTTGAATCAACCAATTTAACTATCGCTGCTATGGCAACAATCCGGGAAAGCTCATTGTTTCCTGCCTTGCTGCTATCACTATGTAATTTGAAATTTTATGAATAATGCATCATTTCATCGCTATACTGCAAAGAAACTGCCCATACATCAGATTTATTTCTCGACTTTTAATTCTCGCCAATAAGTAGCCAACGTGACGACAGCATTATTATGGCGGTAAAACTGATTTTTGCAGCAACGACATAAACACTAACCAAAACACACTTGCAAACATGTTTTATGCTCACGATGCCTTCGATCGCGCCGACCACCTGCGAAAACAACCCGAGGTACTGTCCGATTTTCTAAACAATACGGATTCTCAAGCTGTACCAGTTTGGCGTAACCGATCTTTGGTAGGCGATCGAAATGGACAAACAAGATGTCTTACGCTTCCCATAACAGTTTTCAAAAACATCAACTCTCAGGACAAGATTTTCCTGGGCCTGCATGCAACTAAAGCCTACTTCTCAGTAGCACTATCAGCCCTTGATGAAGATCAGTTAGAACAGACACTGACTGCAGCTAAAAAGGCCAACCCAGAAGCAGACAACATCCGTTTTGAGGATCTGCGAGCAATAGGCCCACGCATCAGTGATGATGAAGGAACCATTTTGGCTTACGCTCGTGGCCTGTGCTACTGGCATGATACGGTTCGATTTTGCGCTGCCTGCAGTGGCAAACTCTCAAGCATCCATGGCGGGCATATTAAAAAATGCGAAACCGAGAACTGCCGTTATCAATCATTCCCTCGCACCGATCCAGCAGTGATCATGCTGGTCACCTATCCTGCATCAGAGTCACAGCCAGAGCAGTGCTTGCTGGGTAGAAATAAAGCCTGGCCACAAGGTGTTTACTCCACCTTGGCAGGTTTCGTAGAAACCGGTGAAAGTCTTGAGCAAGCAGTCAAGCGTGAAGTGTTTGAGGAGTCTGCCATTCGCATACATAAAGTGGAGTACATTGCTTCACAGCCATGGCCATTCCCGCGCTCCATTATGCTGGGGTTTCAATCAGAAGCACTTAATACAGAAATAGTATGTGACCCAGAAGAGCTCGATGACGCAAGGTGGTTTAGCAGAAGCGAAATTAAAACCTTTGGCACCTGGGGCGAAGAATCTGACAATTTCAAACTGCCTCGCACTGACTCCATCGCGCGCATGTTGATTAATCGCTGGATGGAAAGCGGTCGTTAACAAAGCCTAAAAAAAATAATGCCTCTAGTCACTGTTTTAGCCAGTCATGAAATCTCGCTGGCAGAGGTGTTAAGTCGCCCTCAAGTGACCAGCCTGATTCTGCCGCTCGACGAGATACTGCGTCCAAACGGTCTTCGCTCAAAGGATGAGTGGCGGCGAAGCGCTCAAGCCAATCAGGTGTTTTGTTTTCACCCGTATGCTGACGCATCACCTCGAACAACGCATCAGCACCATTAACATGCCCATATTGTCTGGCTAAAGCAGCAAGCGCTGCCTGATCTGCCTCGTTTTCCATATGACGCGTAAATTGAGTACCGGTTACAAAACCCGTTTTATCAAGAATACTGCCGGCAAAACCTGCCTGGCCTGTAATCATCGATAAACTCACCATACTCACAACACCTCCACCGAGACCCACCATTGGGTCTCGATGGAGAATATGAGCGATCTCGTGAGCCATGACCATTGCCAGAGCGTTTTCATTTGGCATCTGTTCAAGCAAGCCACGATAAAATAGTAAATTACCGCCCAAAGTGGCAAAGGCATTAAAAACATCTTCTTTACTGTAATGCACATTCACACTCATCTGTTTGGGCAAAGGCATCACAGCAGACAGTTGTTGTGCAAGTCCATTGAGATAAGACACCATCTCTGGTGGCGGAGATTCGGAACCAAGCGATATATCGACCTGCTCCATCAAAGCCTGCTCATACTGAAACGGTACTCGCTTGCCTATCCAGCCACCAAAAAACTGCAGCAACACAACCAAAATGATCACCAGTAATGCCGCGGCAAATAGCAACTGTGCAAACTGCTTGAATGGGTGTACCGGGGTAACGTTTATACCTTCAGGCGCTTGTCGGTTTTCGTAACGCATCGTGCTACATCGCTCTGGGTGCTTCAGCAGTAGAAGGTGCAGGCTTTGATCCAGGGATTAAAGCGGTGCCATAAGCCAGCACTTCGATAGCGCCGGTACGACCGGTTGCAATACGTGTTGTCTCAAGCTTAATGTTAAAGATCAGATCGGCGTTGAGCTTGCTGGCCTCTTCTTTCATTCTTAACACCGCCTCACGCCTCCCCCTGTCCAGCAGCGGTTCAAACGGGGCTACCGCACCACCAAAAATATTGATTAATCCGGCTGTAAATGATTTGAAATAATCAGATGCCACGACAACGTTCCCTGCGACAAGCTGTTGTTGGTAATACTGGTTTTCGGGTGGGTAACGGCTGGCTATTACTGGTAGGCTGTTAAAGGTTTTTTCACGCTCAATGATATCGTTGATGTGCTTTTTTTCGGCACGCCGCCCAAATAAATACCCGCAACCTAACAACACAACAAACGAGATAATTTCAAACATGATCTTCTAGCTCAACCGCAGAGCCATACACGAAGATTTCAGCCGCACCAGCCGCAATGCTGGAGGTGCTGTAGCGAACGTTAAGCACGGCATTGGCACCGATTTCCTGCGCTTGCTTTTGCATTCTCCTGGTGGCTTCCTCGCGAGATTCTTGCAGCAATTCGGTATATCCTTGTAATTCTCCGCCAAAGATATTTTTAAGACTCGCCATAATGTCCCGTCCAACATGCTTTGAACGCACCGAACTTCCCTGAACCAGCCCCAGATGCCGCACGATTTTTTGACCTGGCAGAACTTCCAGATTAGAAATTAGCATGATGTTGATCTCAGTCTTTGAAAGGATTTAAGTGTAACGCGGTCAATCAGATGCACCAAACGTCTACAATAGCGTGATGACATCCATTTGCATAGTGACCGCTCTGCCTGCCGAGGCAAAACCACTGGTGGCGTATTATCGCATGCGCGCAGTGCAGCACCCCTATCTTAAATTATATGAAGGTAGCGAGTGCATGTTGTTACAGTGCGGTGTAGGCAAACTCACAGCCAGCGCAGCCGTTGCTGCAACTTTACAATGCTATCCGGCGATTAAAGCGATCGTCAATGTCGGTATCGCTGGAGCTGAGCTTCCAATAGGCACAAAAGTGCTGGCTCACTCGGTGCATGACAAAGCCAGCGGACAAACATGGTATCCGCACTTACCACCAATTAATCAAACAAAGCTGACAAAGACAGTTGAACTGATCACCGTGGACCAACCAGACAGTGACTACACAGAACAATGCGCATTTGATATGGAAGCATCAGGCATTACCGTTGCTGCCTGCAAAACGCTGGATTTATCTTTTGTACAGTTTTTAAAAATCATTTCTGACAATTCAGAACAAGGTATAAAAGGGATTACCAAACAAGGCACCATAAATCTGATCGAAAGTGCAATAACAGATGTACAAGATTTGGTTAATGCGATACCACTGCAACTCCTGCCGAGCACATCAGATGTTGACACAATCATTAATCTACTTGTCCAAAAAATTCACTTCAGCCAAACACAGAGACATACACTAAAACGATTATTGTTAAGGTACAAGGCCTTACTGGGTGATTTGCCAACACAGGAAACGTTGCAACAGCAAAAAACCGCCGACCTTACCATTGATTATCTTGCAACAGCCCTATCCAACGCAAAAGTCAGGTATCTGGCTTAACTTCAGATTTATGTGACTATGGATACTATCTACATAGAACGGGAAATAGCAAACCACACAAGGGTTGAAGGTATTGTGGCGCGCTTTCCAAAAGCACGCTGCATACACATAGAAAGATACACTGACGTATTTAATGCACCTCACCAGAACTTCCGTGTTCAAAAGGCGAACCCGGCGCTAATACTTGCTAAAAAATACGGAAAACACGTTTTACCCACACCGCCTGACTATCACATTGGTGGTAAGCATAATTACTACTTTTCTCATATGCTCAACTGTGTATATGACTGCCGATACTGTTTTCTACAAGGGATGTACCGATCGGCCAACTATGTCGTATTTGTCAACTACGATGAGTTTTTCGACAGCATTAAGAAAACAAGTGAGCACCATGAAGAACCCAGCTGGTATTTCTCAGGCTACGATTGCGATTCACTGGCACTGGAACCCATGACAGGCTTCATCTCCAGCTGTATTGATGCGTTTGAAACCATGCCCAAAGCCAACCTTGAGATTCGCACAAAAAGCACACAGGTGAGATCCTTGCTTTCAAGGCCTGCAATAGACAACTGTGTAATTGCTTATAGTCTGTCACCCTCTGGCATTGTCAAAAGCGAAGAACACAAGACGGCCTCATTGGAAAAACGTATATCAGCCTTGAAATCTTTACAGCATCACGGATGGAAAATCGGCCTGCGATTCGACCCACTGATAAAAGCTGATAACTTTGAATCCATTTATCACGATCTCTTTAAAAACGTATTTGATGCGCTTGACGTTGCAAAGATCCACTCAGTGAGTATTGGGCCATTTCGACTACCTCGCCCATTTTATAAAAGAATGATACGTCTCTATCCGGAATCCAGTTTGCTCGCTCAGGACATGAATTTGCGGGACGGCATGCTCTCATACGATACGCAAACAGAGTCGACGCTACTTAACTACTGTGAGGAGCAGCTCGATAAGTACATCGCGAGAAAACAGTACTTTCCTTGTGTAAGCGTGCCATGAGAACCATCGTCGTCACTGGACACAGTAGTGGTATTGGTAAAGCGATAACACAACTATTGCTCACTTCTGGCTTTACGGTTTTGGGGCTGGCAAGAACAGGCATTGCCAATCAGCCTGACTTAATCCAATACGAGATAGACTTATCCGATATAAACAGCACCGAAAAAATGTCGAAACACTTGGCAAGTGAACACAAAATTAGCGGGATTATCTGTAACGCAGGCGCAGGCGACATTGGATCGCTGGAGAACTTTTCGGCGTCACAGATTAACGCCAGCATCAGCCTGAATCTTACCAGCCCGTTAGTGCTTGTAAGACAAATCTTGCCAATGCTAAAACAACAACCCAGAAGCGATCTGATATTTATCGGATCCGAGTCTGCACTTAAAGGCGCACGTTATGGCAGTCTCTACAGTGCAGCCAAATTTGGCCTGCGTGGAGCTGCACAGGCACTGCGTGAAGAGTGTGCCAACAGCAACTGTCATGTTGGCATTGTGCATCCGGGCATGGTCAGAAGTGATTTTTTCAACAAACAGGATTTTGAGCCAGGAGAGAACGATGCAAATGCAATCAGCTCAGAAGACGTTGCTACTGCCGTTTTAAGCATGATCAGCGCGGCGGACAATGCAGTGATTGAGGAAATAACGCTCAAGCCGCTCAAGCATGTTGTTAAAAAAAAATCTCGCGAAAACTGATTTAATCATCTCCGTAAATAACCACTAAAGAGAAACGCTATAATAAAGCTCCAGCAATACTTACCCATATTTTATGAGTAACATTCTGCCATTTAAAAAGAAAAAGCCTCAAGGTGGAAACTTGATGTGCAAAAACAACCACCATAAATGGGAGGTGGTTAAAGAGCGCGAGTTTGATGTAAAAAAAGGCAAGCTTGTCACTATAGAAAAGTGTGGTCGTTGCAGCAAAACACGCAATCGCCTTATCTAACACAATTATGATAACGCGTAAAAGCAAACGGTTTCCCGAACTATGCACCGCCAGGCTGGTTTTGCGTGAAGCAACCTTGAACGATGTTGACGAATATCACACTTTACTCAACTGCCCTGAAATTTCAGCTTTTTCAGACATGCCCGTTAACCCGGACAGAAAACAAAGCCAACGATTCGTTCGTTGGATGGTAAAGCTGTTTAAACGAGGAAAAGGCTGTGCGTGGATTATCGAAACTGAACATAATCACAAACTGATTGGCTCTGCGCGCATTAATTCGTTCGAAAAAAAGAGCAAAGCTGGTACGCTCGCTTATGAATTGCACCCAGAACAATGGGGACAGGGTTATGCAACCGAAGCACTTGCCGCCCTGGTAGATTATGCGCATATGGCGTTGGAAATCAATCGCCTTCAGGCGATCGTTTTGCAAGGTAATACCGCGTCCGAAAATGTTTTAATAAACAACGGCTTCAGACTGGAAGGCTTACTGCGACAAAAAGTGTTTTTTGACAATACATTTCATGATGTTAAGCTCTTCGCACGCCTTGCGACAGACGCAAGACATAGAGCGTAGTTTATTGCGACTGGCTGCACTAATTGGTGCTTATTACATCTTATAACTATCCGTAAGGCGCGATTTCCGAAATTATCAGCCATAGGCGCTGTCAATAGGCATATGAACATGATAGCTAAAGAACTCCCAATACTGAAGGAAACAAGCAGCGGCTTACACCGTAACTCCGATGCGCCGATGCCCGGCTCCCAGGGAGCGCAGGCATCTTTAAAGCCGCGCAGCGCAGCTGTATTGATACCGTTGGTAAAATCCAATGGCGATTGGCACGTACTGTATATCAGACGAGCGAGCAACAGTCGTGACAGACACAGTGGGCAAGTGGCATTTCCAGGTGGTGCAACTGAACCCACTGACACTTCAGCTGTGCATACCGCACTGAGAGAAACCTACGAAGAAATTGGCATCGAAAACGCTCGCATCAAGATCATTGGCCAGATAGACAATTACTACACAATAAGTGACTTTTGCGTTACACCAGTTGTCGGTATCGTTGAATGGCCAGCCAACCTCAAACTACAACAAAGTGAAGTTGCTCGTGCCTTTCTGATACCACTTGACTGGCTTTGCGATGAACACAACTTTACATTCAGGGCACGCGCAGAAATGGATGCGCAAAGCGCCAAACGTCACCCCATCATCGTATACAACGAATACGACGAAGAAACTTTATGGGGCGCTAGCGCCAGAATGACGGTCAACTTCATTAAGGCCCTAAATGACAAAAGCATCTTACTGCCCCACTAGCTATTGCTTGCTACTACCAAACTTAATGGCAAGCTAGTTATCGCCGGGCAGTGGATTGCCAAGCTTAGTCGACTTTTCGTTTTACTCTGTTCTGTCGAACTTTACGCCGAGCCTAAACTATCAACGGCAAGTTGCATTCTGGCCAATGCCTTATCCAGCGTATCGCGCGGACAAGCAAAGTTCATTCGGATGTAATTTGGCTGGCCAAACTGCTCTCCACTGGAGAAGCCAACACCATGCTGTTCGAAAAAAGTTTGAACATTTTCAATATCCGGGTGCTGACTTAGTTCACTGGCGTCGATCCATGCCAGATAAGTTGCTTCCAGCTTCTCAAGCTTTACACCTGCGATGGAATCAAGCATCTCTTCAATTCTTGCAAAATTTCCAGCAAGGTAATCCAATAGCGATTTACGCCACGGGCCACCGTGTCGATATGCCGCCTCTGTCGCCACCAGGGCAAGTGGTGGTACTGGCGGTATAAGCGACTGCTGTGCATCCATAAATTGTCTGCGCAAGCTTTCATCACTGATAATGGCGAACGATGTATTCAGGCCGGCAATGTTCCAGGTTTTGCTACCGCTCATGAGCGTGACAATACGATCCGCATAATCGGGGCATGCTTTTGCAGTAGGAACATGTTGCACTGAGCGATCTATAACCAGATCACAATGAATTTCATCTGAGATCATCAGCATATTGTTGGCTTTACACAAAGCTGCAACTGCTTGCAATTCATCTTCTTGAAATACGGTACCTGTTGGATTATGTGGTGTGCACATCATTAGCATTTGCATCGATGGTGTGCACGCTTTTGCCATCGCAGCAATATCATAAGTCCAACGATGACCTTGTTTGTGCAGCGGTACTTTAACCAGTTGTTGTCGCTTGTTTTCGTGAGAATCATAGAAATGATGATAGATCGGTGGATTAACCATTATCTCTGCGTTATCCGAGCAGTAAGCTCGACAGCTGAGGGCCAGACCTGTTACAACACCAGGCAAAAATACGAGCCATTCTGGTTGTACTTGCCATTGATATTCCTGTTGCAAATGTGAGATGACAGCTTCGCGCAGGGAATCCGGCGCAACAGTGTACCCATATATAGAATGTGCCAAACGCTCTTCTAATGCTTTTTGAATCGGCTCAGCAACCTGAAAATCCATATCGGCCACCCACATGGGAATGACATCTTGCCCAAGATAACGATCCCACTTCAAGCTATCCGTGTTACTGCGGGAATGCACAGTAGAAAAAATGCTTGAATCGACACTATCACCGGCTGAAATTGTATCTTTCATGTTGCAGATTTACTCAAATTGAACTGTTATCATGGAATATGAAGAGAGCTAATCTCTTTCTTGTTTAAAATTCACTTTAGAGGATGTACAAATGTCAGTAGCAAAAGTAACCGAAATCATTTCTTCTTCCAATAAAAGTTTTGATCATGCCGTCACAGAGGGTGTTACACGCGCTAATAAAACACTTAAAAATATTAAAAGCGTGTGGGTGAAAGAACAAAAAGCCATGGTTGATGGCGGCAAAATCACTGAGTACCGCGTCACAATGAAAGTGTCATTTGTACTTAATGACTGATATTCCTGACCACTCTTTTCTATGTTCTCTCACACAAGCTTACCTGCTGTAAATTTATTGCAGTTACTCACCAACGTTTAAAGGTGAAGTGAAGCTAATGTGTAAGCGGGCTAAAAAGGGTCAGTTTACGTGTTTTACGAGCGATAAAGGCAAGGTAAAAAATAGCTGATCGCCTCGAAGTTAAGGCAGAGGCCAATTCAAATTCTGGCCTCTGCTATCTTTACCCACCTGTGTATTCTATACAGTCTGCTTGATCTAGCCCACCAATTAAGCCAACCAACTAAGCCAACCTTTTTAGTCCCGCCAAATTAGATTCAGCAATCAATTACGAATAAATTCGCGTATTGATTTTCGCCCAACGACAATAACATTCCCTATCAATACCAACACTACGCCCATAATCGACATGAATGTCCACTTAAAACCTTCGTACTGCGTACTCAGCGCTAACGCGACCAACGGAAACAACACTGTAGCATAGGCAGCCTTATCTGCTCCAATACGCCCTACCAGCGTCAGGTAAGCACCAAAAGCGATAACCGAAGCAAAAATGGCAAGATAGAGCAAAGAGAGTGTGTAAGCCGGCGTGGATTCATAGCTAAACTCTGCCCCGGTTACCAGGCTATATAAAAACAGAAATACGCTGCCATATAACATACCCCATGCATTGGATTGCAACACCGGAATGCCGCTTGCCTGATTACGTGCAGATAATATATTGCCAATTGAAGCGCAGTAAGTTGCAACAAGACCTAACGCCAAACCTTTTAAAACACGATCTGAAGACAAATCCTGACGTGCAGCAATCAGCTCATGTCCAAACACCATTGAAATACCCACAAGACCAAACAATGCACCCAGCACCACAAGCGGCCGTACTGGATTTTTCAAAAACAGGGCGCTATTGAAAATATTCATCACAACCATGGTCGAGAACACAACAGCAACCAGCCCGGATGCAATATAGCCAGTACACCAATAAAACAGCAGGTAGTTCAAGCTAAACAGAAACAAGCCCTGCAGAGCGAGATAGAGGTGGTTTCTGGCGCTAAAACGCATGCCGGTACTGCGAACGATGCAAACACAAATCAATACAATCGCAGCAATCGCATAGCGATAAAATAATGAGACCGCTTCCTGAACCTCTCCTAACTGAAACGTTATCGCAAACCAGGAGGTGCCCCATATCAGTACCGTGGTGAGGTACAGCAATAATTGTTGCATTACAGATCGCGAGAAAGTGGCTTGCGTGCCAGCACGTTACACGAAAAACTGATAAAACATTGGTCTGATGGCGATTAAATTCCAGCTCACCAATCATATAGCCAGCATGCTTGTGCTTGCCAGTATTACATCCTTTCTGGCAGCCTGTGATGGCCTCACAACACAACTATGCGGCCGCTATGCCTGCTTAACTGTCGATGACACTAACCGTGGCAGCAGCAATGCAAGTCCACGCCAATGTGAATCAGCAAGCAGCATTCGAGACCGAGCACCCGCTATCCTTAACCAGTTAAGGCAATCGCAGCGAAGCTGTGCAGGGCTTGTACAAGCCAATGCAACACTGGTTTGGGATGCCGGTCTTGCCGACGCCAGCGTGACCCACACACGCGACATGGCACGGTTTAACTTTGATTCATTCACAGGCTCAGATGGCAGCTCGTCAGCAGATCGTGTTGAACGCGCTGGTGTAGTCGCGACGCAGCTTGCAGAAAGTATTGGCCGTGGACCACAAACCAGCGCTGAGATGATCAATACCTGGCTTGATATCCCAACAGATTGCCGGCAATTACTCAACCCCCAGTTCACGCGCGTGGGTATGGCCTGCAGTGTTGGCCAACAATCGCAAAACGGACCATTCTGGTCTTTGCTACTGGCAACGCCAAACTAACTGCCTTCTTGTAGACAGATACGCAACAGAATCTATAAGTACACCCACAGTTGCAATAAACCCGATAAAATAGCGGGTTGAACCTTCAACGACCCTAAAACGAATCCTGTGATCTCTACTGCCAATTTGACTATTCAGTTCGGTGCCAAACCGCTGTTTGATAATGTCTCGATTAAATTCGGTGAAGGTAACCGTTACGGACTCATAGGCGCCAATGGCAGTGGCAAGTCAACATTCATGAAAATCCTTGGTGGCGAGCTTGAACCAACGCACGGCAATGTCATGCTTGAGCCAAATAGACGCTTTGCCATGCTCAAGCAGGACCAGTTTGCCTACGAGACACACACGGTGCTGGACACCGTAATCATGGGCTACGACGAGCTGTGGAAGATCAAACAAGAACGTGAGCGCATTTACTCGCTGCCAGAAATGAGTGAAGACGAGGGCATGGCGGTAGCCGAGCTTGAAGTTCAATTTGCCGAGCTGGATGGATATTCTGCAGAGGCCCGGGCGGGCGAACTCCTTTTAGGAGCAGGTATTGCCCTGGAGCTTCACACAGGTCCTATGAGTGAGGTCGCACCAGGTGAAAAACTCCGCGTTTTATTGGCGCAGGCCCTGTTTTCAGATCCGGATTTACTGCTGCTCGACGAACCCACAAACAACCTTGATATCAATACGATCCGCTGGCTCGAAGACGTACTAAACGAGCGCAATTCCACCATGATCATTATTTCGCACGACCGTCACTTTCTAAATTCGGTGTGTACACACATGGCAGATCTCGACTACGGCGCTATCCAGTTATACCCTGGCAATTATGATGATTTCATGATGGCATCAACACAAGCACGTGAGCGCCTGTACGCTGATAATGCAAAAAAGAAAGCACAAATTGCTGATTTGCAGGCATTCGTGCAGCGCTTTAAAGCAAATAAATCAAAAGCACGCCAGGCCACATCCAGACAGAAACAAATTGAAAAACTGCAAATAGAGAAAATCAAACCGTCCAGCAGACAAAATCCCTACATTCGGTTTGAGATGGGCAAGAAGCTGTTCAGAAACGCGGTTGAGGCTGAGAAGCTAAAAGCGGGTTATGAGAACGAGCCTGTCCTTAACGACATGAATTTTATGATCGAAGCAGGAGAGAAAGTTGGCGTCATTGGCCCTAACGGCATTGGTAAAACCACTTTATTAAAAACCCTGACCGGGCAACTGGAGCTAGAGGCTGGCAGTATCAAAATTACCGAAAACGCCAAAATAGGTTACTTTGCGCAGGACCATGCCGAAGACTTCTCCAAACCCACACCGATCATCGACTGGATGTCGCAATGGGGTAGCGAAGAGCACGATGAACAAGAGATACGCGGCATACTCGGCCGCTTACTGTTCAACAAAGATGATATAAAAAAACCTGTAAATGTTGTCTCTGGTGGAGAACAAGGGCGCTTGTTGTTTGGCAAGCTCATGCTGCAATCACCCAATATCATGATTCTAGACGAGCCAACCAATCACCTGGATATGGAATCTATCGAATCACTCAACCTTGCAATGCATTTATATGAGGGCACGGTTATATTTGTAAGCCACGACCGGGAATTCGTCAGCTCACTGGCTAACCGGATAATCGAGCTAGGAGAAGACTACTCTATTACAGACTATCGAGGAAACTACGAGGATTACCTGCAAAGCCAGGGAATCGTTTAAAGCGTTTGACCTGGTAGCAGGCTAACTCTACGCCACATTGGCAAAGCGTGGTTTTTTCACATTAAGCACGATTCGCTCGTATCGCGTTTCGCTTTGCAAAGCATGCCTTTCAGTAGTTTGCTGACGATATCTTTTTCCGCGTTACCAGCAACGATCTGGTGTCGCAGAAAAAGCACCAGTCACACCTTTGATCTCAGATGAACTAATCGTAAAACTGGCACAATCGGTATCATTAGCCTGAACCTCACCTTCCACGGGTGTGGCAGTGAGTAAAAATGATGTTGCTGAATTATTGCTGACACTGACAAAATACAACCCTTCATCAGATAAAGCGGTAGCATCATCACCGTAGCCAAGCTCTGTCATTGATGTAGCGTAGCGATTGTATTCTGAGAAAAACCGAATCTGCTCACCCGCTGCTTCTTGCAGAATGACCTTAGCATCGGTACGCCGCGCATTTTCCATGTACGAAGAATACGAAGGCAAAGCAATCGCTGTTATGATTCCAACAATTGCGATAGCAATTAAAAGTTCGATCAGCGTGAACCCTTGATGTCTATTCCGTTCTGATATGCCATTTTTCATCTTTCGTCACTTATTTATTATTTTATAGGTATTTAAATTTATTACTTATCAAATTAATGACAGGCACAAACCAGAGAAATCAACTTTCAGGCGCAATACAATTGCCCGTAGAGAAGAGTTGTAAACCACTGTATTCCTCTCTTACTACATGGTCTGACCTTGCATTACTGTTACTGATAGTCGCTACTGACCTCACATCATAAATAAGGCCAACAATATTGGCCGTATCCAGAACTGCTGTCAGTGAGGTCTCTGTAGGGGCAACTTCACCACAATACTGAACGCTGACATCTGCCGATATATCCACAGAGGTGCCTAACAAATTTGACTGGCTGAGCTGCTCCGTTAATTCGCCCGAAGTCATTGGTAACAACAAGGGCGGAGGGTTTTCAAATTCAGACCTGGCTTGATTACGATAGTCAGGATAATCATCTGAGGCGATCACAGAATTTATTGCAGACTCAGCCGTCTCATAGGTAATTGTTTTTTGCTGTGCATTGCTGCTTACTTTCTCAGCGATGCGCGTTCCGTTTAGCGCTGTCACACCTAAAGTGGTCATTACTAACATCAGTATAAGACTGATGGCCAGAGCAGCACCACTCTGCGACTGTCGGCTTTTCGTTATTGCCACTTCATTCACCTGTGGTTAATCTCAAAATATTTCCTAACGAGCAATATTAGTTAGCTCGCCATTACGAAGCAGTACGGTTGAACTGAATACGTTTCGCGCAATTCGATCATTTGTTGTGAACACTCGATCAAGTACGACATGGGTTTCCTCGCCTGATCGCGTTCTAATGCTTTCACCCGAGTTAACCAGCAAGGCGATCCGCATAGCCAGTACATCTTGATTGCTGATACTCGGGTTATAAGTTACAAAACGATCAGGCACAGCATCATCGTCTGTATCAAGACCCCACAAAACCCGCATTTGATCAACCCCTTCAACAATCGGCATAACTTCATTACCGATATTCCCAGTACAAGTGATGAGCTGATTTGCAGCATCATGCGCATAGGTATTGATAGCTATACCGTCGTTCGGTGTTGTGTCACGTCCATTGCAATCAAATTCGCGTTGCATTTGCACCACGATTCTATTTTCACTGCTGGCTGCGATATCGAAAGGATCAAGCCCGCCAGTGGTCGAGTAGCCGGCCAACCTGATACCTTGTTGCAATACGGCTATGCCATAGCGTCCGTTCTCTTGCATACGCTGCAAGCCCTCGCTAAAACGCGACGACCGGGTTGAGCCGAGGTAGGTATTGAAAACGGCACTGATTACAATAAGACCCAGTACCAGCCCAATCATCAGTTCGACCAGAGACAAACCGTGCTGCCGATTAAGACCAGGCCCATTAATTCGGCTTTTTACATGACGGATATTGCCGCGTTTGGGACCTGTCCGTACTTTGCCGTAGCTTGTGCGGCTTCCGCCAACAGTATGGGATTTAAGACATACCTTGCCATGATCATGCTGGCTCATGGCTTTAACCTCACCTGCACACGGCGGTTAACAAACTCATCTGAATTGGTTCTGGCTCGGCCCTCACTCCAGGTTACATTCACCTGATAAACCGAATCAGCCCGGCATGGTGAAGACAGGCAAGCGATATTAATATTGCCATCTGGCAGAGTACCAAGTACCCCAGTGTTACCGCTGCCATTAGCAACCCCACCACAGGACACTGCATATAAATCAAAAACGGCAAGCTCAGCAGGAGAACAACTTTCACCATCAGGCTTTGCAGCTGTTGCCTGACAGTACGGAGCCGGTGGAATCGCACAATTTACTGAGCCAGAATCCATGCCTGCGTAAACCGTGTTAGCAACGGCGATGGAGTTCATACGAATTCGCGCTGCCATACTCTGTGAAAACAACAACGCTTTGGATCGGTTAAGGCCACCCGTACTGTGCTTCATACCAGTTAATTGAAGACTTGCCATGCCAAGTACACCAAACGACACCACCACAAGTGCAACCAGCACCTCAATAATGCCGACACCTTTTTGAGCGCGCCTGACTTGACGGAATCCGAATCTTCGTACGGCTATGTTAGTTTCCATTGACAATGTGCTCATGGTGCTGTTTTTGTGCTCACACGACCATTGGCAGATACGGTTAACTCTCTAACCTGTGAACCATCGGCATAGTCGATTTCAATGACGCCGGATAAAGGTATTCCCGCAACATTCACACTGTTACCAGAATCATTGAAATAGATTTGGTCCTCAAAGGCAGTATCGGCCGTAACCCTGAAAGCACCACTTAACGCACTGTTACGGTTAATGATTTCTTCAACACCACCAGAATCACGCACACCATTTCCGTTAGCGTCCACATACACTATCCAGCCGGATTCGTAACCCGCTCCCGGGGCACAAACAGCCTCTTCGATATCAGGGTTTGCACTCACACACAATCCTGTAGGTAACAGCCTCTCAACAGCCTCCGATCGAGCCAGCTGTAATGAGAAAACCAGGGAATTGTTTGCGGCAGCTACCTTACTATTAGCCGTGAAACTATCGAATGAAGGTATTGCGAGGCCGATGATTATTCCAGCAATAGCAATAGTGACAATCAGCTCTAAAGTTGTCAGGCCAGCTTGTTTTATCCGACTAAATTGCATGCGATGATCAGTATTCCAGCCCAGCGTTATAGTTTGGCGATATCCAGTTCACCAAGTTGTAAGTGTGATATCGACCGGACTAATTCTCGGTTTAGCTGTGAATGCTTTGATGGGGACTGTGTTGCAAAAATGGCTGAGAACTTATGTTCACAGCCATTATTTTAACGAGCTGAACGCAGTATTGCCTGATGACAAAGACTGCGCTTTTTACATAACACGGCAGATGCCGCGTGGGGCTGAATACGAAAAATACAAATTGTGATGCTTTAGTTAAGTGCATCACATTTCGGTATTCCGTGATCGTGTTCCACGATCATAAAGAGGTAGGAACTGGAATTTGGCCTGCAGGCAATCTACCGCATAGTGACAAGCTCTTCACCGCTGGTGGGGTGTATTGCGACGGTATCATCAAACTGTTTTTTCGTCGCACCCATACTGATGGCCACGGCAAACCCCTGCATCATCTCATCAGCATCACGACCAATAAGATGACAACCGACAATTTTCTCGTCCTCACCTTCGACGATTAATCGCATAGTGGTCTTAACCTTGTGGTCGGTGAATGCCATATACATGGGATTAAAAGAGGATTCATATACTTTGACCGAATCCCCGTATTCGGCCATCGCCTCTTTTTCAGTCAGCCCTATCGTACCAATTGGAGGATGGCTGAATACCACGGTCGCAATATTTTCGTATTTAAGATGACGATCAGTCTGACCATTGTAGAGCCGATCTGCCAGGCGTCGCCCTGCGGCAATTGCAACCGGTGTAAGTTCAGCCTCTCCAATAACATCACCTACAGCGAACACACCTTTAACGTTTGTTTCCTGATACTTGTCTACCGGGATGTAACCGCGCTTATTAGTATTAACACCAGCCTTGGACAAATCCAATGGTGGCGTTAAGGGTGTGCGGCCGATGGCGAAAATAACCTCATCAAAGCCATCCAACCGAGTACCGGACTCAGCGATCACACTGAGGCTTTCACCGGTTTTTTCCACAGCACTTGCCGTAAATCCTGTTTCTATCGTGACCCCGTCTGCTTGCATTGCACCAAAGAGCTGATCAGAGACAGGCTCATCAAAGTCTCTCAGAAAACGATCTTTACGAATTCCTAAAGTAACATCGGTACCCAGTGCCTGAAGCATGCCGGCCAATTCTACTGCGATATAACCTGCACCTAATACCATGACCTTACGCGGCTGCTGCTTCAAGGCGAAAAAACCATCTGATGTTATGGCGTGCTCGGCTCCAGGAATATCAGGCAAAGTGGGTGTTCCACCCACTGCGATCAGTATTCGCTCGGCACTGATTTGTTCATCGCCAACTCTGATGGTATTTTTATCGATAAATCGCGCTTCTCCATGGCGTGTTTCAACACCGTTCTTAGCGAAGGAACTGTCATAAAATTTGTTGATGTTACTAATGTAATTTTGGCGCTTTGCAACAAAAGCTGCCCAGTCGAAACTGCCAACCTGAACATCAAAGCCGTAGCCTGTCGCATCGCGCAGCGCGTGCGCCATGCTGGCCCCGTACCACATGGCCTTCTTGGGCACACAGCCAACGTTGACACAAGTGCCTCCCATATAAGGGTCACGCTCAATGATGAGACAACGCGCACCATAGCTGGCAGCTCGGTTAGTCGTTGCGATACCACCACTACCACCGCCAATGGTGATTAAATCAAAATCATAAGACATACTGATAAAAATCCTTCTGGCCCGCTATATACCGGGCAATGTCAATGTAAAACCCTATTGATTGTGCTGAATTGAGCCCTGTTATTAACGGTCTGTTATGCCTGAGCAGACTCAAAGCAGTTACTATACTGCTAAACGAGGCCAGATGACCTGCTTAGCTGTGATTTCATACCCTGTAAGAGACAAGTTGTCAGCTTTTGTTTCATTGACAAGGATAAATCGTCCAATTGGTATCTATTTGTTGATGTGGCCCATGCTTTGGGCGTTGTGGTTCGCAGCAAAAGGCGTACCCGATGTAAAAGTACTTGTTATATTCATACTCGGTACGGTACTCACACGCTCTGCTGGCTGCGCCATCAACGACTATGCCGACAGGCACATAGATGCGCACGTTGAACGCACAGCCGGACGCCCACTGGCGACCGGTGCACTAAGCAGCATCGAAGCATTATTACTTGCAGCTGTGCTAATGATGTTGGCATTTCTACTCGTACTATTTACCAACAAGCTAACTATTTTAATGTCTTTTGTAGCGCTGGCTCTGGCAACTGTATATCCGTTTACCAAACGCATCACCCATTGGCCACAGGCTTTTCTTGGTGCTGCATTTGCATGCGCTGTACCCATGGCTTTTGCAGCTCAGATTAACAATGTACCCAGCACTGCGTGGGTTATATTCGCCGCCGCCGTTATCTGGGCCATGGCCTATGACACCCTATACGCCATGACAGATCGAGCATTTGATTTAAAAATTGGTGTAATGTCCACTGCCATTTTATTTGCGAAGTACGACCTCTTGGCCGTTGCTGTGCTACAGATCACTATGCTGGCATTGATGTTAGGCGTTGGGTTAAATCAGGGGCGGCAGTGGATTTATCTGAGCGGATTTATTGTTGCTGCTGCATTAATAATCCGTCAGCTATATCGCTGTAAGACGCGTGACCCTCAACGTTGCTTTGAGGCCTTTTTAAATAATAACTATGTTGGTATGAGTTTATTTATTGCCCTCGCACTGGACTTTGCTGTCTTTCCGGCATGACCATTAACACACAAGTCAGTGACCTTCTTTCGCGCTATCAACGTGTAGTGCAAACAGGTAATCAGAACGCAGCTGAGCTTGTTCCAGGCTACAACACTTTACGCCTGGCTAATGCTGCCTTGAATAAAAGTGCACTGGCTGAAAGCGCGCCAGAACACCCGTTACAGGTTGTCATTGTCGGCCCAACCCAAGCTGGCAAAAGCACGTTGTGCAACCTGATCACCGATGCAAACCCCGCCGGAATAAGCGCACTCGCAGGTTACACGGTGCATGCCCAGGGCTTTGCTATTGGGGCGCAGATTGCTTCTCTGGAACCACTGCAGGCGTTAATGAAGCCACTACAAAAAGTGAGCATCTCTGAGCTTGATCATAACGATTTTAATCAATACGTACTCGACACTGTAGAAGCTGGCTCAGCGGCACTGATAGACAACGCGGTTGTCTGGGACTCACCCGATTTCGACTCTATAGAATCACAGGGCTATCGTGGTGCCGTACTGCAAACCATCGCCATGGCAGACGTTTTAATTTTCATGGTCAGTAAAGACAAGTACGCCGACAAAACCGTATGGGATATGCTTGAACTGGTCGCCAGTTTGGGAAAACCACTGTTTGTGTGTATCAACAAGCTCGACGCCGCCGATGAGGCCACGGTGACTGACTCATTTAAAAAAAGGTTTCAGGACAATTTCAATACCCCGTTACCGCAACTGGTTGCCTTGCCGTTTATAAAAAACACATCTAAACACAGTAATAGCGATAGAGATCAGACCATAGCGATTACAGATGCTTCTCGCGACAGTATCAAACTAGCTCTGAGCAATGCGATAGCGCAGGTTGATCGAGAAAATACAAGCCAACTCACGCATGCCTTTATTCGCGAGCACTGGCCTTCGTGGATAAAACCACTCAAAGTGGAACTCTCTGCTCAGGAAGATTGGCAGAGCGCTGTTGCCGCAGCACTCGAAGATGCTGAGACTCGTTATGTGTCACGTTTTCTGGATAATCCAAACAAGTACGATACCTTCGATAAAGCCATTGCAGAGCTTTTAACCTTGCTGGAAATACCCGGCATTGCGGGCACGCTTAGTACAGCACGCAGTGTGGTGACTTGGCCAGCACGTAAACTGCTCGGTATTGGTCAAAAGACGTTTGCGCGCGAACACGTGCCTGCTGATCAGGAGCAGGAAGTACTCGAATTAATTCTGGAGCAATCACTGACAACACTGCAAGGGCATATTATTGTGGAGCAACAAAATAGTGATGACCAGACGATTTGGTGGCAAGCCCTGCAAGCGCAACTTTTAAGAGATAAAAATGAACTAAGCACACGCTTCTCGTCAACGGCGGCGAAGGTTCAAAGCAGTTTCGAACCTCGCATCGAGGCAACTGCCCAGCAACTCTACAGCCAGTTGAAAGAGCAGCCGGCCTTGCTGAACTCATTGCGCGCAGCCAGGGTGACAACCGATGCTGCAGCTGTCGTTATGGCAGTGAAATCAGGTGGCCTTGCACCAGCCGATCTGGTCATTGCACCCGCCATGCTATCAGTAACAACACTGCTAACAGAAAGCGTACTGGGTCAGTATATGGAACGCGCCAAAAAGCAGTTAAAAGAAGAGCAGCTTACTGATGTACGAAAACAACTACTGCATGGTGTGCTGGGTCGGACGCTACACGAGATGAGCATTCAACTCGACAGTGATAACTTGCTCAGCGCGGGCACTGCAATGGATCTGAAACTTGCATCTTACTCTTAGTTCGCCGAATAACGGGTTGCGATAATGCACAGCGGATTAAATTTCTTTGTTTAATTGAGTACAATCAACTTAGAACTCATTACTGTTACAACCCATTCCTGTTAAAACCCATACCCGTTAAAATCCAACAAGTGCAACACCTTTGTATTAAATATTAGCCGCACTCTTAAACAAGTGGCTAAGTTGAGTCAGCATGGCACGTCCAAGTTTTTTCACATCATAAATTGTGATCGACTTTTGATAATATGCTGAAACATCATGACCAATGCCAATCGCCACCAGCTCAATTTCTTTTTGGCTTTCTATTTGTGCGATCACTTGGTGTAAATGCTCAACCAGATAATTCTCGGCATTTTGCGCCATGGTGCTTGTATCAATCGGTGCGCCATCCGAAATCATCATAATAACTTTACGTTGCTCTGGCCGCCTGCGGATTCGCTGCTGCGCCCACAACAACGCTTCACCATCAATATTCTGCTTAAGTAAATCGCCACGCAACATTAAACCTATGCCTTTTCTGGCATTGCGATACGGGACATCAGCGCTTTTGTATACGATATGACGTAGCCCGTTTAATCGACCAGGGTTTTCAGGTGCACCTTGATCAATCCATGTCTGCATGGCCTGGCTACCTTGCAATTCAGTTGTGGTGAAACCCAGTATTTCAACACTGACACCACATCGCTCCAGAGTGCGCGCCAGTATGTCTGTGCAGGCAGCTGCAATAGTGATGGGTTTCCCGAGCATCGATTTCGAATTATCTACGAGCAGGGTTATCGTGGTATCACGAAATTTTTGCTCACTCTCGGCTTTAAAAGACAAGGCAGATAAAGGCTGAGTAACTACGCGTGTCAGCCGTGAGGTATCAAGATAACCTTCATCAAGATCAAATTGCCAATGGCGTTGTTGCTGGGCCATAAGAACTCGCTGCAGTCGACCGGATAGCCTCCCTATAAGGGACGAATAGCGCTGTATCTGCTCATCCAGCCGCAAGCGCAATTCGCCCAGCTGAGCATCATCTGCAAGTTCTCGCGCACTCACAATTTCATCATATTGAGTTGAATACACTTGATAACTGCCACCGGCATAAAGTAAACCGTGCCCCTCCTCTCCAGCATCAGCGGACACCGGCGCATCACGATTCGGCATTATCGATGCCGATTGATCGGCCGCATCGGCTGCGCTCATAACAGTGTCGCGTTGCTCTTCAAGCTCTTCTCGCATTATTGTGGCGGCCGCTTCTTCCATCGCCAGCTCGTCGTCTTTGGGAAGAGTATCGGCATCAACATTCAGGACAGCAGCATCATCCTGCTCACTGTCATCAGAAAGCAGTTGGTCTACTGTGGGATGCTCAGGTTCACCATCGGAAACGATAGACTGCACATTGATCAAACGAATGATCTCAAGCGATAACTTTGCGTAAGGTTGCTGGCTCGATGCGAGCTGTGCCAGCTGCTGGAAACGGTTGCCTGTCAGGTTATTGATGTTGTCACGCCAAAGAACCAATAATGCACGCACACCAATGGGGGACGGCTCACTTGTGAGTGATTCACGCGTAATACACGCTACAATCAAGGTTAACTGCCGTAGCCCGGATGCTGTACGTATAATGTCAGCTGAATGTGTACTGGCATGCAAGTGATCGAGGTTTTGCGCAACACCTGCATAGGAAGTCGCACCAAGAGACTCACAACGCACTTGCTCCATTGCGTTAAACAGCTGCTCTTCGCGCCTATCCAACGGTTTGAGTCGCTGATGCAGTTTGCCATCATGGTGTGCAGTAACCAGCGCCAACGCATCACCAATACCGCGCAGCAATGTAATAGGCTGATCTTTCAGGTATGAGCTTGCAATCGTTGCAGACATCCCTAGCGCTTTTGCACAATGGTGATCAGCAAGCTCCGTCTGCATTGTTGGATTATTGGCAATTGAGCGCATACAGGCCGCATTGCATTGTTTAAAATGTGCTGTTGCCTCAGCGCTATACTTAATTGATTGTTTATTCGCGTACATCTGCTAATTATCAGTGAATCCTGCTATTTTCGCTAAAGGACTATTTCTAACATTGTTTGAGCCACCATGCCCGAAGCATTAACTCACCTTCAGCAAAGCCTGAGCCACTGGGCCAATGATGCCCAGCAAGCTGGCTGGCTGAGCCCGAATGCCGCACGAACGCTCGATTCTACTGTGGTTGCCACACCGGGCTCACTGTTCTCAAAACCCAACAGGCCGCTGGTTGTCGGTTTTTTTGGTGGCACAGGTGTTGGCAAAAGCACTTTACTCAACCGCTTTGCCGGTCAATCAATCGCAAAAGCGACAGCAGAACGCCCTACATCGCGCAATATCACCCTGTACATCCATGAGTCTGTTGCGATTGCCCATCTACCTAAAGAGTTTCCCATACAACGTATTGAAAAAAACACCCACCAGAATAACCAGTATCGCTCGGTTATGTGGATTGACATGCCAGACTTTGACAGCGTCGAGCAAAGCAATCGTGAGTTGGTAAATCAATGTTTGCCTCACATTGATGTGGTCATTTATGTCGTCAGTCCCGAACGCTATAAGGACGATCGCGGTTGGCGCCTGCTGTTGGAGCATGGCGAACAGCACGCCTGGCTGTTCGCGATAAACCATTGGGATAAGGGAGATGAGAGGCAGAAGGAAGACTTTCTCTCTATGTTGGTAGAGGCCGGCTTTAGTGACCCACATTTGTTTTGTACAGACAGTAGTGGGACGGCAAATGGCGGGGATGACTTTGCCACTTTTCAGGAAACAGTCAACACGCTGGCTGACCAACAGTTGGTTGATCAACTGGAATCGCGTGGCGTGGTTCAACGGTTAAAGCAAATCCGTACCGTGACTGACCAGCTACGCGAAAAGATAGGCAGTGCGGAAGCAGCAGCGCAATATAAATCGAGCTGGCCCGCGCATTGGCAAGCGGCAGAGTCTGAACTGATTGATTCCAACGAATGGAAAATTGCCAGTATTGCCGAAACCTATGCGGCCACCGAAACGGGTCTAATGGCAAGTGTTGTTCAACGACTGCGAGGTAAGCCTGCAATGCAGAACCACACTCAGTTGGCCGAATCTCAAAGCCTGGGCAATATTACAGATGAAGTTTACTTTGCAAGGATTACCGAATCGGTAGATGACTTCACTCAACGATCCATCGTAAACGGTATTCCAATGCCGGCCGTGAAAAAAATATTGCACGATACCAAGGAGCGCTTTGTGCAGCGCATTCCTGCCATTGTGGAGCAGTCTGTTCAGCGCTCCATGGCATCGCCTGGCAGTAAGGGACAGCGATTACTCTATAAAATGCTCAAATCGCTGAGTTGGTTGCTGCCCTTGCTGGCGCTTGGATGGGTCGCTTTCCGCGTAGTTAATGTGTTTCGCCTGGGCGCTGAAAATCCTGCTGTCTACCTTAGCAGTAACTTTGCAGTGCACAGTTTGCTGCTGGCGGGATTAGCCTGGTTTATTCCCGCATTTTTAGGCTTTCGACTTAAACCATCACGAGCAAACGCCGCTGCAAGGGGCGCTCGCGATGGCTTGGTACAGGCGAATACCTATATCAGTGAAGAGGTGTCTGCAGGGCTTGATAAAGTTGCTCGCGATCAAGCTCAGCACTTATCTCAGCTGGATGAGATTCTATCTTCAGGCCTTCAGTTTGATGACAGTGAACTCCCAGAGTCACTGCAGCGCATGTTAATCAATGCGCCCTAAGATGCAACGCTCCCCAATGGTGTTCTGGCAACAGCCCACAGTTGAAGCTGGGCAACCTGGGTGTCCAATAGCTCCCGCGCCAACTCCTGAGTGGTTGCTCCAGTTGTAAGAACATCATCAACAACGGCAACACGTTTGTTGAACAATTGCTCAGACGCCTGAAAAACCCCAGTGACCGTTTGAATGCGCTCCGCGCGAGACAAGCCAGCCAGTGCCTCGGTTTCCTCCACTCTGCTTACAAGATTAGCTTTAACCGGAATATCCAAAGCCCGCCCACACCAAAACGCAATTTCTTCGGTGTGATTGAACCCACGTTCCATCCTGCGACGCAGATGTAATGGTACTGGTATAAGTACCTCTGGCCAATCATCGATACTCGGTAGCATTCGCCGAACATGACCAGCCAGTAACAAGCCCAGTAAACGACCACTGGGCAAATGAGATCGATATTTTAATTTTTTTATGAGCAGATCGACAGGTGGGTCGAATGAGTATGGTATTAACGTATGCGCATAAGGCGATGAAAATATGCCGCACTCTGCACATTTATCATCGGAAAAATCGATATCCAGCGAATGTCCGCACTGCATGCACAACTTTCTATGGAAGCGAAAGCCTTTCTCAGCGTATAGGACCGGAAAGCAGCAATGACAAAATCGGCATAGATCAATGTTTGATTCACTCCGGCTGTGACAAAAACAACAATAGTGGGGGAAACGAGAGGCAATATATTGCATTATTTGACTTACAGTCCGCAGTCCTTGCGCACAGCCCATGAGTTTTTCCTTCACACAATCTAACGAGTGCCGCAGGATAGCCTACACTCTCAAGTGGTCTCAAGCTTTGAGCGGATCAGGATGGTGTTGTATTTTTCACACACATTCAGTGGCTTTTTTGTTTACAATTGATTGAATAGCGGCTATAAAAGACAAAAAAACAACAAGCGATCAGCCGTCTGGTGTACGGTGATATGCATTGCAGACATTAAAACCCTGCACTCATCGCCTGTGACGGTCCTTTGTGTCACGCGGACGCAAGGCAACATTGGTTATTTGCTGTGGCCAATACTGCGCTAATAACAGATGACCGTGTTATTAGTAAGTCGTGCTTTTAGTGAGTCGTGCTTTTAGTGGGTCTTGCTTTTAGTGAGTCGTGTTATTGGGTCGTGTTTTTAGTGGGTCGTGTTATTGGTAAGTGACGTAACGCTCGTAACGCTATAGAGGCAACATTAAAGTTGGGCGTTACGATTATGTTGGCAGAGAAGTTATTGTTAAGTTGCAGCGATCGGGGTATTGCAGTGATCGGGGCAGGAAATTTATTAGGACAGGACGTGCTCCTGATTCCTTACAAGAGCAGGGTTTGAAAGAGTAGGATTTATGTTTTCCTTGTTTAAAACGAGCGGCGCATAGAACCAAGTAGTTTTAAAGCCGGCCTGAAAGAGGCTGATACATATAAATGTTGACAAAAAATCAGGCAGGCCAGTCAATATTCAATTATCTTTTCGACTAGTGGGAGAGCTAGAGATGAAAAAAGTCATAGCATTAAGTTCAGTTGCAGCCTTACTTTTGGGCAGCAGTGCATTGATGGCACATGAAACGGCATTGGATGGAGCCATCGCGCTCGAAGGCGACTCTAACAGCGCCTTTGTCAACTCAGGTGGCAACGCAGTCATTACAGGCCGAGGAGAATGTCTACAACTAGGCGGTTACTCAGAAGAAACCACCAACCTTGCCTGCGAAGGAAAAGTTGAAGAAGTTGCCGAAGCAGAGCCAGAACCAGAACCAGTTGCAGCACCACCCGTTGTTGAAGCACCACCTGAGCCTATCGTATCGTTGGCTACTCTTGGCGGTAAAGCACTCTTTGACACCAACAAAGATTCGCTAAACGGCGAAGGCGAGCAAGCACTCGCTGACTTATTGGTCGAGCTAGAGAAATTCCAGGAAATTACTGCAATGTCCGTAACTGGCCACACAGATAGCCGTGGCTCAGAGGCATATAACCTGGATCTATCTCAAAGACGCGCCGCGACGGTTGCAGCATACTTGCAGGCAGCTTACCCAGACCTGGCTATCACCTCACAAGGGCTTGGTGAAGCTGTGCCACGTGAGACAAACTCTACACCAGAAGGCCGTCAAGCCAACCGTCGTGTAGAAATACAAGTAACAGCCAAGAGCATTACACAGAACTAAAAACCGATAAGGTTTTAGTGGAAACCGAGAGACCGAGATGCCTTTAGCATCTCGGTTTTTTTTGCACTAAGTTCTGAAATCTTCGTTCAAATTCACGTAAGGCACTGTAAACAGTCTGGCGAGTTTCTTTTCCTGCGAACACGCACAAGATTCTACTGTTAGTAGAACTTCCATTACGTACACGGCTCTATAATAGATGCAATTCAGATTCGATAGTGGGAGGTTTCCATGAAGCATTGGTTAGCTGGAATACTACTTTCAGCATTTCTTAGCTTGTCATATGCGCAATCTCACGGGTATCTGCCTAAAAGAGAGTTTCCAAAAACTGATTTTGACGACATATCGATTGATCTCAACACCATACTGCCAGGCGGTCCGCCTCGCGATGGTATACCGGCTATAGACAACCCAAAGTTTGTCTCCATCGAAGATAGCTTTGAATGGCTCGGTGATCAGGAGCCTGTGGTTTCATTTTTCGATGCAGATGATGCGCGCGCCTATCCCCTGCAAGTACTCATGTACCATGAAATTGTTAACGACACCGTAAACGGCAAGCCCGTTTCAGTTACCTTTTGCCCGCTGTGTAACGCATCAATTGTGTTTGATCGAATAGTGGAAGGTGAAGTACTCGACTTCGGCACCACTGGTCGCCTGAGAAAAAGTGATCTGATCATGTACGACAGGCAATCTGAAACCTGGTGGCAACAGTTTACGGGTAAGGGCATCATCGGCAAATACAACACGGTAAAGCTTAAACAGCTGCCCTCACAAATTGTGTCATTCGAGACTTTTCGTCAAGCATTCCCAAAAGGCAAGGTACTAAGCCGCGACACAGGCTTTTCAAGACCATATGGCCGCAACCCATACTCCGGTTACGATAAAATTGACAATATTCCGTTTCTCTACAGAGGAGATCTTGATGATCGCCTGCCAGCGATGGAGCGCGTGCTAAGTCTTGGAAACGATAATGCCGAGTCAATGCTCATTCCGTTGTCGATACTTAAAAATCACCCTATTATTAACACGACTTACTCCAAAACGCCGGTGGCAATCATTGCATCAACATCTGCAAATTCCGCACTGGATAAATCCACTATTTCAGACTCGCGCATGGTACCTGCAGCAGCTGCTTTTCACTCTGAAGTCAACGGACAAAAGCTGACACTAATACAGGACGGTGACCGTGTTATCGATACTGAAACCGGCAGCGAATGGAATGCCTTCGGCCAGGCAATAAAAGGAAAACTAAAAGGGCAGGTGATGAAACAGATAGATCGTGGTGTGCATTTCGCTTTCGCGTGGTTGGCATTTGAACCAGACTCGCATATTTTCAAAACCGAGTGACTTAGATAGCGAGCAATAAAACTGGCATAGTTTGGACTACCTGAACAACACGTCAACTTGATTGACAATGTAATCAAAATCCGGATTATAGGTAGAGCGGGCAACTGGCACACCATCCGGCGATTCGGTACCTTGTGCGCCAAACCAGTGGCCCCCGGGGTGATAAAGGCATGTGCTAAATGTCTTCCAATCATTACCATTACAAACCTTTATTGCACCACCTGCCCCAAATAATGGATTAGTAGGTGAAATCAATACGCTTTGGTGAGATTGGTTTAATACACGCAGTGTAGGAAAATATCCATTTCGGTATTCGACCTGCTCACTCGACTGCCCTGTCTTTTCATTGTCATAGATAATCATTTTTCTATTTCCACTGAAACGCTTGTCAAACACTTTTTCCATGTAAGCGATACTCAAAACTGAGTCTTTACTGGCAGCGACCATCAATACAGGTACATCTATTGGTTTTTTAGGCCATTTTTTTTTCAATTTGCGTGTGGTTTTATAATATTGGGATGCACTGTTAATCGGTATCGAATTGTATTTCGTTGGATTGTCTTCAATGATCATATTTCCAAAAACCCAAGGCTGGAACCTTGAATAAATTCCAGCCCAGCGCAACAAATGATCTCTGGTACTTTTATAGGCTGGTGAAAACAATAATAAGCCATCAACAGGATCAGACTCGATAGCCAACAGTGTTGCTATTACACCACCAAGCGAAAAGCCTCCTAAATAAAAAGGCTTATCCGGTTCACGATATAAAGCTAAATGCTGACGCGCAGCTGTAAGCCATAGCTTATAAGACATTTTTAGTTGTGCTTTTGGGGTGTTTCCATGCCCAGGCAACAAAATAACTCTTACATCAAAACCAAGCTTTGACAGCTCATCTGCCATATCACGCCATACATAAGGCGAATCGTTGAGCCCATGTATGAGCAAAAATTTACCTCTATAGTTTGCAACTGGGTTAGCTGCAAGTTCAAACGGTAAATTGTACTGAACATCTTCAGCGCTGCGCTGGGGCATTTGCGTTGCAAGCAAATGAGTCTTTAGTTTATTAACGTGCGAATCAAAATTAATTTCTGGAGCAGGGAACTGTCGATACACTGTTTGTGCATCTGCTTTTGTGACTTTGAATGGCAGCAGCAGCAGAACAACGCTGAGTGCTATTGTACCAACACCAATATACTCGCGACGAGTAATAACTTCTTTAAAAAATAGCGTAGTAATCAACACGGTGAATATGAACTCTATTTGGCCAAGAGATTTTACAAGTGCTGGATCCTGGTATGTCATTGCAGTAAACCATCCTACAGAACCTAACGCACTGGTCGCACCAACAAACGTTGCCAGCGACTTACGCTGGCGAATCAATGATATTTGTCCAGGCTCTTTAACAACACTGTACACAACGCAAATACAGGATTGAAGACTGACCATGACAAACAGTGTTACAGCCGCACTTTGGACAACACCAAACTCTAAACTCAGGCTTGCCTCCCGTAGCCATAATGAGGTTAATGCAAAAGCACATCCTGAAAGTGTACCAAACAATACATTTAAGGGCTCCCACTTCAATTTTTTCTCTGGAACACTGACTATCAGAATTCCGATCACACCTAACAGCACGGCTAACCAACCTAAGACATTCAGCTGTGACCCAAAAAATAGTGCACCAAATGCAGCAGCCTGGATAGCTTCTGTTTTAGCAAAGCCAGTACCCACTGCAAAATTTCTGAAGTTGAACGTTTTTATCAATAAGTAAGTAGCGAGAATTTGCGCAATACCAGCCATTATTGCAAATGTGATGAAGCGAGATTGCTGTAACGCGTGCAGCAAAGCAGCCTGTAGATCTTCTCTTGTAACAAGGTATAAATAAATGAGCGCAAATGGCCATCCAAACACATAGCGCACCATAGTCGAACTCATGGGTGAAAGACTACTGGTAAGCTGCTTTTGGCCTGCTGTGCGTATTGCCTGCATTACTGCTGCAAACAGAGTAAAAAGAATCCAACTACTCACTAACTGAATATCTCACCATTAATCTACGATCTGAGGTTGTGCTTTAAAAACTTATCTAACGCTTAAATTCAAAGCGATAACATAGGGTCAATAGTTAACACAGTATCAAATGTCAAAAATATGAATAAGGATAAACAATACCTAATTTTTCTTCTTTGGCAAAAGAGGCTGAAGATCTATGCGAAGACACCCGGACAATACAATAACGATGATGCCGATCGCTGCTAGAAACGATAATGTTTCCTGAAAAATGACGAGCCCTATAAAAGTTGCTGAAACCACCTGCAAATAGACCACTGGAGCAAGTGTTGCAGGCCTGGCTCTCGCAAGTGCCATTATGGACAGAAGGTTAGCCAGCACAGAAGTCACCCCATTGGCAATAAGCAATGCAGGCGCATCTACGCCAACTTCGACCAGCTCCAAAATGCCAAGAGGGCTCAGCATTAGCGCAGCTAAAAGAAACTGTGTCGTAACCTGAGCAAGCGGTGGACCACAAGCAGCAGCCCAACGAGTTGCAGTTAAAAATGCACCGTAAAAGATACCCGCCAGAAAAGCCCAGTAAACCCCAACGCCTGCAGCTGAAGCAGCAGCTGCATTGTTGAGATACCCACTCTGAGCAACCGTGGTATCAATATTAAATAATTCTGATAGAAACGCTGGT
The DNA here is from genome assembly GCA_938038175.1 of uncultured Granulosicoccaceae bacterium. Taxonomy (GTDB): domain Bacteria; phylum Pseudomonadota; class Gammaproteobacteria; order Granulosicoccales; family Granulosicoccaceae; genus Granulosicoccus. The sequence continues at coordinate 31,243 of CALHRQ010000255.1, forward strand.
TGCACAACCAACACAACACCAAAGAAGCCAATGGCTACTGAAATCCATTCCAATGTTGTCGCTTTCTCTTTTAATAAAAACGAAGACAGTACGATAGATAATATTGGCCCAATAAAAAACGCACCAAATACATCTGCAATGGGACTTAGCCCTACGGCTTTTATAATAGTGACGACAGTAAGTACAATTAGAAAAGCACGAATAAGCTGCTTTTTATAGAAATCCTGGGTGAGAGATTTAAACCTGACTCTTTGTAATGCAAACGGCAATACAATCAAACCACCCACAAGAAAACGTACAAAAGTAACAAACTGGGGTGAATATATCGTCGTATCGAGTATAACCCTGGCCATTGAATCACCAACGGGTATCAAAATCATACCCAGTGCCATAAATCCAATTGCGGATATCGTCTGACTCTTCTTCAATGTGCGGACACCAGGGAAATGGACCAGGAGCTAAACCGGGAATTGAAAAGGAAAAAAAACAGCTTAATGAACAGACTGCAGCGATCCCTCACCTTGAGCATATTGATTCTAAGTACGCCAATGACTAATCGGGAGTAACTGGCAAACAATGCTTTACTAATTCAGCCCAAAATGTAGCGCCCACTTCTAACAGCTTATCGTTAAAATCGTAATCTGATGAATGTAGGGGCTGGGCATGGCTCCCTTTATCTCCATTTCCCAACAGCAAAAAACAGCCTGGTACAGTAGAGCTGAAGTGCGCAAAGTCTTCAGAGAAGCTCATTGGATTACAATCCAGGTTTCCATCAAGCCCAAGCTTACGGGCAACTGCGCGCACATTATCTGTTGGCTCTTGCGCATTGATCACTTCAACAAACTCCGTGTTAAAAGTTAGATTGCAATCTATAGCATGCGTGCTCGCTATACCATTGACTATTTGCCGCATAAAAGAATTTATTTTTTTACGGTCCTCAGGATTGCGTGCCCTCACATCGCCTTTTAAAACCGCTTGACCTGGCAAGACATTGCGCTGGCCATCTGTGGTGAATTCGGTGACCGAAACAACTGCCCCGGCATCAGGTGGTAATTTTCTTGAGACAATAGTCTGCAAAGCCATTACCAATTCTGCACCCACTGTAATTGCATCAACACCCACATGAGGCATGGATGCATGCCCACCCTGCCCGCTTACAGTAATTTCAAACAAACTCTCACTGGCGCACATTTGCCCGGATCTTGTTGCCAAATGCCCTATAGGTAGACCGGGCATATTATGTATCGCATAAACCTCTTGCACTGGGTGCTTATCCATAAACCCGTCTGCAAGCATCGCTTGTGCCCCAAGACCATGCTCCTCATTAGGTTGAAAGATAAACACTACGGTACCATCAAAGTCTCCTCTATTGGCTAGCAGCTCAGCTGCCCCTAACAACATGGAAGTATGGCCATCATGGCCACATGCATGCATGACGCCTTTATTTTTAGAAACATAAGAATGCGTTGATGTCTCTTGAATAGGCAATGCATCCATATCAGCTCGAAGCCCAATGGTTCGATTACCATTGCCTGATTTAAGTACCCCGACAACTCCAACACCTTCGTAAACCTCAAGCCCTTTCGCTCTTAACCTTTCAGCGATCTTTGCTTTTGTTCTATGCTCCTGAAAACCTAATTCAGGGTAGCGATGAAGGTCTTTCCTGAAATCCTGCAGAGTTGCTGAGAAACTGTTCATAGACGTTTTATTCTATACATTGTAAAACCTGATGAGGCCTATGATCGCACAAATACAGTGATTACTTTGCCTCACTGTATATCGATGCAAATTCTCGCACATCGACCGCCTGACAACCCGCCTGATGAATCGCAGCCAAACCAGAATCAGTATCCTCAAAAGCAATACAATTTTCCGGGTTTATCTTAAGTAGACTAGCAGCTGTTAAGAATGCATCTGGATGAGGTTTATGGTGCTCTACATCTTCTGCGGCCACTACATGATCAAAATGCTGTAGTAGGTTTGCAGCGATTAGAGATCTCTCGATACAAGCCCGTTGCCCGCTGGACGCTACAGCCATGGGAAGTATCCCTGCATACTGAAGCACAATTGCCCCTGTTTCTGGAATTGGTTTTGACGACTCAGCAAGACTAAGATAGTGAAAGACAGAGTCCCGTACTGCACTTTTGATATCTATATCAACGGCATGGCTTGTGGCATATTCATCGAGTAAAGCGTCCCTAGACAAAGCCAGACGTTCTTGATACCAGTCCGGCATTAGCACACACCCTTGCTCTGCCAATGCTGCTTGAAAAGCTTTGAAGTGGAGAGGTGCAGTATCGACAAGTGTTCCATCACAATCGAATATAAGAGCATCAAACTTCAAAGCTGACAGATCAATCATATTTTATTCATTTGGATCGCAAAGTTGGATCGCATAGTTAATTCGCATAGTTAATTTGCATAGTTAGATCCTAGACAACCCTACCGCTGGAGTACCTCGTTCATTCTGAGTTACACGGCTAAGTATTTTACTAATGCATTTGCTGGACCCTTTAACGGTGGCAACATCGGTGGCAACAACGGCGGCATCAATTGTTAAATAATTTCATTGCCAGCCCATTTATCCAATGAGAACAGCCATATCAATGGTCAAAACCGTGATACCCCCGCCAATCAAATACAAAAGAGGGCCATCCCAGGTATGAGGTGAAATCGCTTCGGCCAGAGTCATGGTTGTCGGTATTAAAATGACTGCTAATGTGAATTCCAAACTACTCATCTCATGACGTAACAACACACAAGCAATGATAGCACTCACAAAAACACACGCACTGCCCTCCAGGCTTCTTGTATATACGCGATCAGTGAATAACGCTTTCGTTTTATAAAAATGCTTCCCAAAGCGAATACCGACAGGTTCAGCCAGCCCATCACCAATACCTGCCACAAGCACTGTTATGTAAATCAGTGCTACTCGATCATAAGTTCCTAACCACCATAAAACAAACATAAGCACTGCATAGGTTGCGACAAGTTGAGTCGAAACCCATAGCATAGTAAAAGGTCGATCTTCCGGCCTGTCGATTGCAGCAAATGCAGTGCTGATAAAAACACTGCGATCTCGAATTGGCTTTACCAATACCAAAAGCGAAAACAACAATACAGACCCACTAGTTAGAACTGTAAAAACGTTGGATTCAAATGGAAGCTTGGAGGCTAAGAATATTGGTGAGAAAAACAGAATAAAATGAAATATTTTGCGGGTATAGTTAACACGAATATTATGCCTTAGAACCAAACTACCCAGAAAGAAAGCGGACGAAAAAAGTAAACTTACCTTTATCGCTTCCAGTATCCAGAAGTTAGTCATGATTTAAACGAATGGCAAATAGTAGTTGCGCACTTCATCGACGCTTTTACCCAGCAAACGCTCCACTTCATCACGCTTTAAATATAACAAGGCATTACAGTAAAGCTCTCCAACTGCATTCCGAAGGGCTGTATCTCTATCAAGCGCATCCAACGCTTTATCGAGGTTTGCAGGAACGTGTCGGGTCGCACGCACATGCTCTACGCCATCAAGATCCTCAGCAGGTTGGAGTTTCAGCGAATTCTTTACACCCAATTTTGCAGCCTGTAGAACAGCAATAACAGCCAGGTAGGGGTTGCATGCACAATCGGCCATACGGTGCTCTAAACGAGCACTTCTTGCCGAGCCAGTAGAGCATCGTGTTGTTACCATTCGATGATCTTCTGCCCAGTTTGCCCAATAACCCGCCATACTACCTGCACGTAATCGGTCATAGCTATTGACTGTTGACGCAAGTAAACCAGCAAGGCCCTGATGATGATGCATCAGACCAGCCATGCAATGCTTTGCAAGATCTGATAATTGGCCATCGGGTGCAATCACGTTTTTGCCTTGGTTATCAACGAAGCTAAAATTCACATGCAAACCCGAACCACCACGATCAGGAATTGGCTTTGGCATAAACGAAAGTAATAGCCCTTTTTTTAACGCTATTTCACGCGCCATCACCCGCATTAGAAAAGCGTCATCGCAGGCTTTTAAAGCATCATCAAATCGCAGCGTTAATTCAAACTGCCCATTATCGAATTCGCCGTTGGTACTCTCTAACGGAATGTCGCATGCATAGGCTGTTTCCCATATTTCATCCATTAAACCGCGTGGATCATTTTCAGCTCCTGTGCCATAAACAAAAGCACCAGGTGTATCGTAAGGGCGCCAAACACCATCGGCATCACATTGGAAGACATAGGCTTCTGTTTCAAGACCTATCATGGGCTTGAAGCCCAGCGCCTGCCATTCGGCTATGGTACGTTTGAGGTGGGAGCGGGCACATAAACCAAACACCTCTTCGTTTGCATAAAGATCTCCCAAGGCAATTTCTGTTGCGCTTTGCCAGGATTTACGCCGCGTTTCATCTAGCCTTAACTCCATATCTGGCAGTCCATCGTGCACACCACAGCCAGGTACCGGCAGCAATTCACGATCGAAGGAGACCGCAAACGCACCACGGGCAAAACCAATCGGCCCTTCGTTGGCGACATCTGACGGAATATACTTGCCTCTCGGAAGGTTCAGTAAATCGCAAAAAAGTGCTCTTGTGCGTTTCATGATATTAGGCTACCCGAACCCTGAGGCGCTTAACTCCACATATAAAGTTAGAACGTGTCCACGAAGGCTCGCTTATCGCTTCGATCATTGAGGTGCGCTTCAACAGCTCCTGTAAAACAATTTTGACCTCAAGCTTTGCCAAATGTCGCCCCAGACAAAGATGCGGACCACCCTGCCCAAAGGCAAGGTGTCGATTTGGTTTGCGACCAAGCTCAACAGCATGAGGATTTTCGTACATGGCTTCATCACGACTACCTGATACAAACCACAGCAGAACCTTATCGCCCTCTTTAATGCGTTTGCCATGCAATTCGTAATCTTCAGTGGCGGTTCTTCTAAAGTGCATCGTTGGTGATGCAAGACGAATAAACTCATCTGCGCAGGTATCCCAGTAAGCACCTGTTTTCAGCTGTTGAATCAATTCAGGCTTGATACTGAGTAGATACAATGCCATCGCAATAGAATAGCGCGTGGTGTCGT
>CALHRQ010000256.1 GCA_938038175.1 uncultured Granulosicoccaceae bacterium
GCCGGCGGCACTGAAAAAGCTGGTGCCGAAGAAGCGGTCGGTCAGCAGCATGGTCACCGCGCCAGCAAATACCGGAATGGTGGCAATCAACAGGTAAGCCGTGATGAGCCATGTCCACACGAACATGGGCATTTTCATGAACGTCATGCCAGGCGGACGCATGTTGAAGATCGTCGCGACGATATTGATCGAACCCATCACCGATGAAATACCCATGAAGTGAATCGCAAAAATAACGAAGGCAAAACTATCGCCCATTTGTAGCACCAACGGTGGGTATAACGTCCAGCCACCAGCCGGGCCACCACTGTCCATAAACAGTGTGGAGAGCATAATGGTGAATGCGAAAGGCATGATCCAGAAGCTCCAGTTATTGAGCCTTGGCAGCGCCATATCGGGCGCACCGATCATCATTGGAATCATCCAGTTAGCGAGACCAACAAACGCTGGCATGACAACACCGAAGATCATGACAATCGCATGCATGGTGGTCATTGAGTTGAAGAACATCGGGTCAACAAACTGCATGCCCGGCGCACCAAGCTCAGCACGAATAATCAGCGCCATACCGCCGCCGATAAAAAACATGATGAGTGAAAACCACAGGTATAACGTACCGATGTCTTTGTGGTTAGTTGTTTTTATCCAACGCATGTACCCAGGTGCAGGTCCATGGTGGTGGTCATCATGCTCATCGTGACCGTGTGCTTTGTCCGAGTAACTCATCAGTTGACTCCGTTAGTAATATTCTGTGGTGTATCGAGCCGGGTTTGTTGTAAACCCTGACGAAGGGAGCGCATCTGAGATGGCTGAACAGTGTCGCCGGTATCGTTACCAAAAGCATTACGCTGGAAAGTGATAACGGCTGCCAGGTCAACGTCGTTTAAACGGCTGCCAAAAGCCTGCATGGCTGTTTCTGGAATACCCTGCAATACCGTTGTGATGTGTGTACTCACATCTCCGGTTACGACTTCAGACCCTGCAATCGGCGGAAACATACCCGGTATGCCCTGACCTTTCTGTTGGTGACAGCTCATGCAGTTAGCCTGATAAACCTTTTCACCTGTTGCTACCAACTCTTGATGCGTCCACTGCCTGATCGATTCGATATCGGCATTGGCAGTTTTCGTTTTTTGTTCGCTTATCCAGGCATCAAATTCTTCTTGTGGAACCGCCTTTACAACGATTGGCATGAAGCCATGGTCACGACCACACAGCTCGGCGCACTTGCCTCGATAAATACCTGGCTGTTCTATACGGGCCCAGTTTTCGTTGATAAATCCTGGAATGGAATCTTTCTTAACCGACAGATCTGGCACCCACCAGGAGTGGATAACATCGGCGGCTGTGTGAAGAAAGCGTACCTTTTTACCAACCGGCAGTACCAGCACGTTATCAACTTCTTTGAGGTAATTATCGAACTGATCGACATCAACGTCCGAACCCACCTGGCGGGCTACATTGTGTGCAGGATCTAGCTGACTGTAGAAACTGACACCTTCATCGATGTATTCGTATTGCCATCGCCATTGATAACCCGTGACCTTGACGCTCATTTCTGAGTCGCTGAAGTCTTCCATCTGGATTAACACCTTCGCAGCAGGGACCGCCATAACGATAAGGATAATCAACGGAACGACCGTCCAGATGATTTCTACCGTGGTGCTTTCGTGAAAATCAGCTGCTACCGCACCCTTGGATTTGCGGTGCTTTAGTATCGAATAGAACATAACGGCAAATACAACAGCGCCGATTACACAGCACCAGATGAATATGCGCATGTGTAAGTTATACACCTTCTCACTAATTTCTGTCACACCAACAGGCATGTTCAGGGCTCCCCAATCTGCTGATGCACCAAATGGCAACGCAAGCAGAAATACTGCAAGGAGCATCCAACGACTGACGCCAGATGTCATAACCAATCTCCAAAAATAAAAAAATAAACGGCCAACCGGGTAGTACCCGCTTAGCCAAAATCTGTTACCGGCTCTAGTTATTTAACTCGAGCTTGTTAAATCGCGTGCTTCGTAAAAACGATTGAAACACAAGCTGCTGGACCACTAACCAATGGACAGCCAACCAATGGACCATCAACAAAAGGGCCTGTGGCTACTGCAATACCTGCTTTAACTTCAAGTAGAGCACCTGCTTTTCATCCCTGCCAAGACAGGCACCTAACGTGTAATGTTTGCCATGCGCACCGACACTGAGATCCCCGACATCAAAATCACTGTGTCCGCGCCGATAATTCAACTTGCTCCATTGCCTTGGCAGATCAACCGCCAGGTCAGGCTCTGTGTAACCCCACTCGAGCCTTATTGCCTGATCGTCTACCGTGATGACCTCTTTATGGCTCAACCTTTTTAAGGTCCAGTGCAGGCAAAAAATGATAAACACCACTTCTGCACCTGCAAATGGAATGATCATCCAAAAACCAAACGCCGCCATGACCAGCGCGATACCCAGACACACAACACCAAGGCTGGCTGCAAGCCACATGTTGGCTCTCCAACTCATTGACTGATTAGCCTGCACTATCAGCCGAGTTGTTTGGTCTACTGTATTTTGGACACTGATCATAAGATTGCCATACAACCCCTAACTATAGCTCAGCAAAGGCCATTCTCTCAATGTTTCGAGCTTATGTTTTCGTCAAAGCATTTTTCGACTAAGACCGATCAACAGCTCATTATCTCTCATTCTTCACGTCCGCGTAGCGCTGAGCGCAGGCTTTCAACCGAAACAGAATAACCGTCATCAGTGTTATTCCCCATTGATTTCAATGCGCCCTTCCAGCCATGCCCCTGAACCAGCTCAAATGTCACTGGCATGCGCCCTTTCTGCGCACCTGCATTTAAACTACTACGAACAGCAGGCGACATCAGACCTCGACGACGCCCGAACGCTATATTAGCGGCTCCCAATGCCAAAAGCTCATTTTGCAGCGCATCAATATCAGGGTAATCAACAATCAGATTTTCACGATCCAGCACGGGAGCTGCAAAGCCAGCCGCTAGCATGGCATCACCCAGCTCATGCATGTCGCTTAAGCCATAAACATGGGTTGCCGAATCTATCTGACTCCAAATCGCTCGATACTCTTGTAGTGTGTCTGGGCCTGCGCTGCTGAACATAAACGCACCTTCCGGGCGAAGTACACGTGCTACCTCGCTAAATACCAACTGAGGCGAATGACACCATGGTAGTAGCAAGTTGGACACCACAAGGTCTACTGACTCATCCGCCAAAGGTAACAAATGTGGATCACACGCCAGACAGGGGGGCTTTAACGCACTTTGCTTTCGCCAAACTCGCCTTATTTTGTCCGACAAACCCAAAGCAGAACCGGCCATTGCGGGGTCAGCACCAATAATTAACGCATCCGGATAGCGCTGCTGCAAACTCTCAAGCTGGAAACCATTACGAGCCCCAAGATCCAGAACAGTTGAGGGCGCTATCGCAAGCAATGACAGGCGCTCCTCCAGCCGTTCCCAGATGCGCTCGAATACAGCATTATGCTTTGAAAAACGCCCACTGCTGCCAGCAAAATGGCGGCGCACCAAGTCGATAGAACCAGGAGCGATCTCAGAGGACATAATCAAAATACATATCGTGTTTTCAGCACAAAATTAGAGGCCACATGACCTGAAGCACGGACTGCTCTATAGTGGGTGGCTTAGCAGCCTATTTTATACCGACATTACACCATCGTGTTTAGCGCAACAGTATTTATTCCAGCTCTGGTAGCCAGCACCTTAGCCTACTTGATAGGTTCGATTTCCACCGCCATTTTGGTATGCCGATTAATGAACCTGCCCGATCCCCGAGAAACCGGGTCTGGCAACCCCGGGGCCACCAATGTGCTGCGTGTTGGAGGCAAATTACCGGCTGGGCTGACTCTACTGGGTGATGCTTTGAAAGGTTTACTGCCCGTTGCCATAACCGCGCTTGTTATCCCTCACCCGCCCACCATTGCGCTCGTTGCGCTGGCTGCTTTTATGGGGCATTTGTATCCGATATTTTTTGACTTCCGTGGTGGCAAAGGGGTGGCAACCGCACTAGGCGCGCTATTTGGTATCAGCATGCAATATGGGTTACTGGCTGTGGTTATCTGGCTGGCTGTTTGCCTGACCTTTCGAATGTCATCACTCGCAGCCCTCGTCACTTTTTGTATTGCACCACTGATCCTACTGGTTAAAGCCGACGCAGCTTACGCTGTTATCTATGTCTTTATTGCCGCATTTTTATGCTACTCACACCGTGATAATATCCGCCGCATTCTCGCTGGCACTGAATCCAAGGTTGGAAAATCGTAGAAAAAGCAATTAAATGTGCTTTTGCGGCCCTGATAACGCACCATAATTGCAAAGGCAACAGCATGCGCTCATTGCCACACATTTCAGCCACCCAGCTAGCCCCCTTGCTTTTGTGTCTGATAACGGGTGTTTCTACAGGGGCAAGCTCGGTAGAAGGCTTAGCTAAAACGCCTGACGAAACGGTGGGCATAATCACCATCGCACAAGCAAACACCACCAAGTCAGCAGTTACCTCTGCGAGCGAAGCTTGCCTGGACTGGACAGAGGCGGATGCCACGCGTACCGATCTGGTCGTTGGTGAAATTACAATTGATGCAGTCGATGTCTTCAACCCCAAACTGGCTGAAGAAAACCTTGGCATTCACAGGCTGGCCAACAAGTTACACATCAACACACGAAAATCCGTTATTGAAAAGCAATTGCTGTTTTCAGAAGGTGAACCCTTCCTGCAACGCACACTTAACGAAAGCGCGCGAAATCTGCGTGCCAACCGATTCCTCAGAAGCGCCAGCGTAACGCCAACACAGGTGTGCGCTAATCGGGTAAATGTGCTGGTTGAAACAGGTGACAACTGGTCATTGATACCGAGCTTTAACTTTTCGCGTGCCGGTGGTGAAAACCTGTTTGCCTTCAAACTGGCCGAGATTAACTTGCTTGGTCTGGGGAAAAGCCTCGATCTTGAGCTGGATTTTGGGCCCGACCGCGATCAACAAGTGTTGCGCTACACCGACCCTTTGCTGTTTGGCACTCGTAATACTCTGGCTATACAACTGCAAAACAACAGTGATGGCGAGGTTAGATCGGTTGCGCTGGCAAGACCGTTTTACTCATTTGATACAAGACGTGCATGGAGAGTCAGCGCGACAACCTTAAACTTTAGCCAGATACTGTATAAAAATGGGTTGCCGATAAACCAGCTGGCAGTTGATCGTGAGCTGTTCGAAGCCAGTTTTGGCTGGTCTTCAGGCTTTAAAAACGAGCGCGTCTGGCGGACACGACTGGGGTGGCGTTTTGAACGCACCAACCTTGCTGCAACCACAGCTTTTCCTGCAAGCACACCAGAGCCAGAGCGACTTTTCAACTTCCCATTTGTGGAGTTCAGTTTTCTCAGACCCAACTTTATTGAACGCACCAACCTCAATATCATGGGCTCTGTCGAAGATGTCGATATCGGCAGCAACTTCCGACTGCGCACCGGCATTGCCCTGGAAACGTTCGAAAGTACCGAAGATGCGCTATTTGTATCTGGCAGCTTTCGCCGTGGTTGGCGGCCCAATTCACGCGTATTGCTGCAATTTACATCAAGCTTGCAGGCCTATCAAACAGAATCCCGCACCCGCAATTTACTGGCATCGGTCAATACTCGCGCCTTTATCTTTCAATCCAGACGCAGCAGTGTTTTTCTATCAGGCAGAGCCACTATTGGCGAAAATCTGTTTGATGAAAATCAAATTGTGCTGGGCGGGGCGACGGGTGCGCGGGGCTATCCATTGCGTTTTCGCTCAGGCGACCGGCGAGCACTTTTCACCTTGGAACAACGATACTTTTTTCCCTGGTTTCCGCTGCGTTTAGCCAGGATCGCCGCCGCCGCCTTCGCCGATGCCGGCGCTGCGTGGGAGGCAGGAGAAGAACCCGAATTGCTCAGCGATATTGGAGCAGGTATACGCATTGTTGGTACTCGGCAGGCTGATGCCAAGGTGATGCATATCGACCTTGCGTTTCCGCTCAGCGCCAATGAGAACATCGAAAAGGTTCAGTTGGTTGTGACCGCGAAAACACGTTTTTGATTTATTGCTAGCTCGCTGTCATCTCAAGCCTGTTGTAGCCTCTTGCTGTTGTAGCCTTTTGCTGATGTAGCCTCTTGCTGCCGTTGTCTCAAATTTGCTTTTTTCAAAAGGCGGTATCTGCATGCGCTTGGATTTGAATATAGAGAATATTGCGTCCTAAATTACAGGCAATTGCTCAAGCGACCAACGCGGCCTAATGCTTAATTCGAGCCCGGTAGTTTCGCCTGCAGCCAGCCTCTTAGCACCAGCCAGTGCAATCATCGCCCCATTGTCAGTACAAAATTCCAATCGAGGATAATACGCCTTGCCTGCACGTTTCTGACACAGCTCATCAGCACCATCACGCAATCGCGTGTTAGCACTGACGCCACCAGAAATCACCAGTGTATTCAGATTCTCCTGTTTTAACGCACGCTCAGACTTCGCCAACAGCGTTTCGACAACAGCACGCTCGAACGAGGCAGCCAAATCGGCAAGCTTGGGCGAGTGACTCGATCGAAATTGTGTGATTGCAGCGGTTTTAAGACCACTGAAACTAAAATCGAGCCCCGGCCTGTTGAGCATTGGGCGCGGCAAGTCAACTGCATATGCATCGCCCTCCAAAGCAAGTTTTGCCAAATGCGGCCCGCCAGGATAAGGCAAGCCCAGCATTTTGGCGGTTTTATCAAAAGCTTCGCCAGCAGCATCATCGATGGACTCACCCAGCACGCGGTACTGCCCAACCGCGTCTACACGCACCAGCAGCGTATGACCACCCGAAACAAGCAAGCATACAAACGGAAACGGCGGCACCTCATCCTCGAGCATCGGCGCTAACAAATGTCCCTCCATATGATGTACACCCAACGCTTTTATCCCCAACGACCAGGCAAGCGATCGCGCCATGACAGAACCCGCCATCAGAGCGCCTGCCAAACCTGGGCCTGCTGTGTAGGCAACAGCATCAATCTCACCCATTGATATGCCCGATTTTTCCAAAACAGCCTCAGTGAGCGGAATAAGCCTCTGAATATGATCTCTGGACGCCAGCTCAGGGACGACGCCTCCATAAAGCGCATGAAGATCGACCTGACTGTGTAATACGTGTGCAAGCAGGCCGCGCTGGGCATCATACACGGCAAGGCCAGTCTCATCGCAGGAGGATTCAATCCCTAAAACTTTCATAAAATCATACTCTTGAAGCACAGATGACTAACTGAACGGCGAAGTATAAATGATGCAGGCCATTAACCTGCACCAAGTGATTGAGTTTATGGTACAAAAACCGCTATAATAGAGAGCTTTCTGCAATCACGTTAGAGATTAACCTTAATGCCATCTGTACGAGTTAAAGAGAACGAACCTTTTGAAATGGCACTGCGCCGTTTTAAGCGATCCTGCGAAAAAGCCGGGGTACTGACAGAGACTCGCCGCCGCGAATTCTACGAAAAGCCAACTGCTGAACGTAAGCGAAAAGCAGCCGCTGCTGTCAAGCGTCACCAAAAGAAACTCTCTAAGGAATCATCACGTCGCGTCCGTCTGTACTAAGTTATCGTACATAACTTATCGTACTAAGTTCGTTTCAATCAGTTCAAGACAAGGCTTACCTAAAGCATGAGCGGCACACGTCAACGCATCCTTGATGACATCAAAGGTGCCATGAAAGCCGGCGACAAATCTCGTTTGGCTACGTTGCGCCTGATCTCTGCCGCCATCAAGCAAATAGAAGTTGACCAACGAATTGAGCTTGACGATGAAGGCACTATTACAGTGCTGGATAAAATGCTCAAACAAAGGCGTGAGTCCATCAGCCAGTATAAAGCTGCTGGCCGTGATGATCTTGCCGAGGTTGAACAGAGCGAAATTGATCTGATCAATGAATACATGCCAGAAGCCCTGAGCGATACAGAAATTGGTACGATAATCGACGAAGCCGTAGCCAAAACCGGCGCCAGCTCTGTAAAAGACATGGGCAAGGTTATGGGTATAGTCAAACCAGCAGTGCAAGGCCGCGCTGACATGTCAGCGGTCAGCCAGTTGATAAAACAAAAACTCACCGCGTAATGTTAAACATGCAACTCGGGCTAGAGCGCAGCCGGGGATAATTGACTGAAGTCATCATATAAACTTCATCTGTACGCGGTCTACCAGGTAGGTCCAGATGAGTAATAATCATTTCCAGTTTCTCGATTCACCGAGACAAGACCCGGCAAAAACCGAGGTTGTTGTTCGCATCCAGGATTTTCGCGAAATATACGGCCAGTTCAGTGCTGACGATGCCGGCTCCCAGGCAGAGCGCTGTCTTGCCTGTGGAAACCCCTATTGCGAATGGAAATGCCCGGTACATAACTACATTCCAAACTGGTTAAAGTTAATCGCCGAGGGCAATTTGCTCGAAGCCGCCGAAATGTCGCACAAAACCAACTCGCTGCCAGAAATGTGTGGCCGTGTTTGCCCGCAGGATCGGCTTTGCGAAGGTGCGTGCACGCTTAACGATGGCTTTGGTGCAGTCACGATTGGCTCAATTGAAAAATACATCACTGATGAAGCGCTTAAGCAAGGTTGGCGTCCGGACATGTCGGCGGTCAAAAGTTCGGGTTTAAAGGTTGCGATTGTCGGTGCTGGCCCTGCCGGGCTTGCCTGTGCTGATGTACTGGCTCGCAATGGTGTCAAGCCGATTGTATTTGACAAGTACAACGAAATCGGTGGCCTGCTTACCTTCGGTATTCCCCCATTTAAACTTGAAAAAGACGTGGTTTTTACCCGCCGTGAAATACTGGAAGGCATGGGTGTTGAATTTGTACTCAATACCGACATAGGCAAAGACGTCGCCTTCGACACGCTTTTAAACGATTACGACGCAGTCTTTCTCGGTATGGGCACTTATACCTCTATGCGTGGCGGGTTTCCCGGCGAAGACACTAACGGTGTTTATGAAGCACTGCCCTATTTAATTTCAAACGTTAATCACTTACATCAGTGGGAGAAAGATGAGAGTGAATTCATTGATCTTAAGGGTAAGCGTGTGGTTGTGCTCGGTGGTGGCGATACCGCAATGGACTGTAACCGAACAGCTATTCGACAAGGCGCTGAATCTGTAACTTGTGCTTATCGTCGAGATGAGGCCAACATGCCTGGCTCCAGACGTGAAGTGAAGAATGCTAAAGAAGAAGGCGTGGAGTTTTTATGGAACCGGCAGCCAGTCGAAATCATCGAGAACAATGGTGCACTTAAAGGTGTTCGTGTGGTCACAACACGCATGGGTGAACCTGATGCGAGAGGTCGGCGCATGCCAGAAACCGTCGCAAACACAGAAGCGTTTTTACCCGCCGATGCCGTCCTGATTGCTTTCGGTTTCAGACCAAACCCGGCTGGCTGGTTAAGCGAGCACAATATTATGACTGACGAAGGCGGACGTGTTTTAGCGCCAGAAGCAGCCACTTTTAAACACCAGACACAAAACCCGAAAGTGTTTGCCGGTGGCGATATGGTGCGCGGCTCAGACCTTGTTGTTACTGCCGTGTTTGAAGGCCGTAATGCGGCTGAAGGTATTCTTGGTTATCTTAAAACACAAAAAAGTAATGCCGCTTAAACAAAAAGCCACTTAAACATCATGAACACACCATTGCAAAACGACTTATATCTACGTGCGCTTGCTTGTGAAGATGTGGAACGCACACCCGTGTGGGTGATGCGTCAGGCCGGTAGGTATTTGCCTGAGTATCTTCGCGTGCGTAAGCAGGCGGGTGATTTTATGACGCTGTGCAGCACACCAGAGCTTGCCTGTGAAGTCACTCTGCAACCGCTGGATCGTTTTCCATTGGATGCGGCCATCCTTTTTTCGGATATCCTCACTATCCCGGATGCAATGGGTTTAGGTTTGTATTTCGCTGCGGGTGAAGGTCCTAAATTTAAAAATCCCGTGCGAACAGCGGCAGATATTAAAGCACTGCCCGTAATCGACCCTGCCGATAAACTGCGCTACGTTACAGACGCAGTTAGTCTTATCAGACGCGAGTTAAATGGACGCGTACCGCTTATCGGTTTTTCTGGCAGCCCCTGGACTCTAGCCACCTACATGATCGAAGGTGGTGGCAGCAAAGATTTTGCGAAAGCCAAAGGCATGATCTTTAGCGATCCCGATACTCTGCATACTCTGCTTGATAAAAATGCCAAATCTGTCATCGCTTATTTAAATGCACAGGTTGAAGCCGGTGCGCAGGCACTGATGATTTTTGATACCTGGGGCGGCGTGTTATCACCCGAAAACTACCGCAACTTTTCTCTTCAATACATGGCGCAAATTGTTGATGGATTAAAACGCGAAGCGGATGGTCGCAAAGTGCCCGTCGTGTTGTTCACTAAAAACGGTGGCCGCTGGCTATCCGATATTGCCGATACAGGTTGCGATGGCCTTGGTGTGGATTGGACAACTGACTTAAAAGACGCACGCACACTATGTGGTGACAGAGTTGCCTTGCAAGGCAACCTCGACCCTTGCGTGCTATACGGCTCTGATGAAAATATTCGCTCTGAAGTAAAAAAAGTACTCGATAGCTTTGGCAAAGGGCCCGGCCATGTGTTTAACCTTGGGCATGGAATCCATCAGTTTGTGAATCCGGATAAGCTTGCGGTGATGGTTGAGGCCGTAAAAGAATTTAGTAGCAAGCGCATTGATCAAGCGCATTGATCAAGCGCATTTATTAAGCACATTGATTGAGAGCTGATATCTCGAACAAGCTAAAACAGCGACTCAACTTCGCTCTTGCGCTCGCGGCGGGTTCTTTTTGCAGGTGCGGCTGCAACACCACTGCCGGCATTGCTATCCGAAGCGGAGCCGTCACTGCTTTGAACTGAAGCAGAAGCGCTATCTGCTGCGCTCCCCTCTGGGGCAGTACCTACCATGAACAACTCAACCATTGACCCATCACCGCCACCTCGCTCACCGGTTTTTCTATTGATGCGTATTGAATCCAGCCCAACCGGTGGTTCAAACTCATCCTGAGGCACATCTGCCATGGTTTTTACCATGAAGTTTGTCCACATGGGCAAGGCAGCGATCCCACCGGATTCGCGGCGCCCGAGAGGATCCAAGCCGTCTGATCCGATCCAGGCGGCGGCTACAACTCGGCTGTTATAACCGGTAAACCAGGCATCGAGTTGATTGTTGGTTGTGCCCGTTTTTCCGGCCATGTCTTTACGATCAAGCACTTCGTAAGCACGTCTCGCAGTGCCACGCGAAACGACCTCACGCATGATGCTATTCATGATAAATGCGTTTCTTTCATCAATAACTCTAGGCGCATTAACCACATCCAACTCCTGCAATTGTTTTGCAATAGTGGTGTCCTGCCCAACCGTAACAGATGCGTTTTCGCCAGAACTATTATTACTGTTGTTAGCAGCAACGGACCCAGGGGTCACAGCATCAACTTCAGCGAGTAAATCGTAGGTATCATCAAGACTGCAATCGGCGCAAGGCACCACTTTTGGCGTCGTGTAAATGACATCTCCTCGTGGATCTTCAATGCGCTGTATAAAATGTGGCGGTACTTTGTAACCACCATTTGCAAATATGGCAAAGGCCGATGTCATCTCCATTGGTGTGACCGAAGCGTTGCCCAATGCCAGTGATAAATCCGCTGGTAAGTTCTCTTCCTTGAAACCAAAGCGGCTTGCATAATTAATGGCTTTCCTTATGCCAATTTCGCGAAGCACACGCACCGAAACCAGATTACGCGACTTAACCAGAGCTTCACGTAAACGCGTCGGGCCAAAAAAACGGCCGCTATAATTGGATGGACGCCATTCGCCCTCTAGCGCGTCATCGTGAAACACCACTGGTGCATCGTTGTAGATCGTTGCCGCTGTGTCACCTTGATCCAATGCCGCCGAATAAATGAACGGCTTCATTGTGGATCCTGGCTGACGCCGTGCCTGTGTAACCCGGTTAAATTTGCTGCGATAAAAATCAAAACCACCCACAAGAGCCAGCAACTTACCCGTGTTAGGCTCGAGCGCGACAAACGCACCTTCGATTTGTGGCTCTTGTACGAAACGCGCAGTATTATCATCACGCATTTGCAAATGAATGATATCGCCAACGGTCAGCACCTCTGTCGCACTGGTTATCTCAGCGCCCAGCTTGTCAACATCAACACGCTCACGCGCCCACTCGATTTCCTCAAAGGGTAACAAGTACTCTTCGCCGGATTCGACAACGACCGTGGCGGATTTATCATCCACGGCGATAACGGCTGCCGGGTGCATATTGCCCCGATCGGATTGTTCATCGAGTTTTTCTGCCAGTAACTGCGGATCTTGCAGCACCTGTGCGTCAACCTGCGCCAGCGGACCTCGGTACCCGTGGCGACGCTCGTAGTCAAAAAGCGCATTGCGCAATGATTCATTGGCCGCTAGCTGGGCTTTTGAATCTATGGTGGTATACACGTTAAAGCCGGCTGTTGACCACTGATCGCCATATAACTGCTTTATCCGTTTTCGTACCATCTCGCCAACGTAATTTGCTTCTGTCTCAGGGCGGGAGTAGTGCAGCTCAGCCGTCACACCTATGGCCTTAGTGTCGACAAATTGACGATCGTCGATCATGTCCAGCTCGTGCAAGCGACGCAGCACGTAATCTCTGCGAAGTAGCGCACGTTCTGGGTTGACAATCGGATTGTAGCGCGACGGTGCTTTTGGCAATCCGGCCAACATAGCAGCCTCATTGAGTTCAAGTTCGTCAAGCTCTTTACCGTAATAAACGCGCGCAGCGGCAGAGAAGCCATACGAACGATTGCCAAGGTAAATCTTGTTAACGTACAGTTCGAGGATCTCGTCTTTTTCGAGCTCCGATTCGATCTTGAACGATAAAAAGATCTCCTTAATTTTCCGTGCGTAGGTTTTCTCATTACTGAGAAAAAAATTACGCGCCACCTGCATGGTGATAGTACTGCCACCCGGGCCTTTCCGGCCTGTTTTTACAAGGTAATACGCGGCTCTGAGCAAGCCTTGGTAGTCCACACCAGGGTGCTTGTAAAACCGTGCATCTTCCGATGCAATGATCGCGTTTTTCAGATTTTCTGGTACATCGGAGATCAACACAGGTTCTCGGCGTTTCTCACCATATTCAGCAATCAGCTGTGAATCGGCCGTGTATACACGCAGTGGCATTTGCAATTGCACTTCACGCAATGCCTGCACATCCGGAAGCTCGGGTTTTATCTTGAAATAGAGCAATCCCAGCCCGATCACGCACAAAATTCCGAGCGCTGCGCCAGTTATGGCAAGCCATTTGAATAGTGAAACCCACAAGCTGCCTTTATGGCGCTTGCTGCTTTGCACCCTGGAAGGGCGGGGACGATGATACGAAGATGTTTGAGGCATAGCAGCCAGTAGATACGTTGATAACACAATTATATCAATTGGCGGCAACAAGTCCGTAAAACTTCATCACGGTTTGCAAAGTGGAAATAAACGCCAGATTAACAGCGCTACTGGCAGGCAGGCTGTCAAAAAAGGCTTTTTTGTACTTACAAGCGGAGAAATTACGTTCAGTTCGCAGTTTGGCAACGGGTTGGCCCAATGCCAAAAGAAACACCATTAGGGCGTTCTGAGCGCTAAATATGACATGGCACTCAAATTATCATCAAGAAATTCTGGACTGATCGGCCTGGATATCACGGCCACATCAGTAAAGCTTCTCGAATTGAAGCCCACTAAAAAGGGCTTCAAGGCTGTCAGCTATACGGTTGAGCCCCTGCCCGCCAACGCGGTCAACGAGAAAAATCTGCAGGATGTGGAGGCAGTTGGCGAAGCCATTCGCCGTGCAGTCAAGCGCTCAGGTACCCGTACCAAGAATGCAGCTGTTGCTGTTCCCAGCGCCATGGTTATCACCAAGGTCATTCAAATGCCTGAAGATTTGAAGGCACATGAAATGGAAGCACAGATCCAGCTCGAAGCTGATCAGTACATTCCCTACGCACTTGAAGAGGTGAACCTTGACTTTCATGTCATTGGCCCGTCTGAAGAAGCGCTCGGAATGGTTGATGTCCTGCTGGCAGCTTCACGAAGTGAAAATGTAGAAGATCGTACTGCAGCGGCGGAGATCGGCGGCCTGAATGTCAAGATTGTTGATGTTGAGCCCTACACAATGGAAGGTGCTTTCCAGCTGATTAAACACCAGGTGCCAAATGAAGGCGTAGACCAAACGATTGCAATCCTTGACGTTGGCGCCAGTATGACTAGCTTGTGCGTATTGCGTGATCAAAAACTCGTTTACACACGCGAACAACCCTTTGGCGGCAAACAGCTGACTGAGGAGATCATGCGTCGATACGGTTTGTCTTATGAGGACGCAGGCCGCGTTAAAAGAATCGGTGGACTACCGGACAACTATGAGCCTGAGGTATTGGCACCGTTTAGAGATTTAATGGTGCAGCAGGCCAACCGCTTTTTGCAGTTCTTCTTTTCCGCCGACAAAAACGATTACGTGGATCACATCATTCTGGCAGGCGGTTGTACCGGCATACCGGGTGTGGCCGAATTGATTGAAGAGCGCATTGGTACGCCAACCATTATTGGTGACCCGTTTAGCAATATGACCATAAGCTCGGATATCCCCACCCAACGGCTCAAAGATGACGGGCCTGCGATGATGATCTCATGTGGCCTTGCCATGCGAGGAGCTGAATAATGACCAAAATTAATTTACTTCCGTGGCGCGAAACCTATCGTAAAGAAAAGAATACGGAGTTTTATATTATGGCTGCCGTGTTCGCCCTTATTGCCTGCGGCATAGGGTATGGCGGTTACAAATTTGCCGAAGATAAAGTGTTGTTTCAAGAGTCGCGCAATGCTCGACTCAATTCTGAGATAAACAATCTTCAAGCCGAGCTTGCAGAGATTCGAGAGCTTGAAGAAACTAAAAACAATCTGCTTGCAAGGATGGAAATCATTCAGCAGCTTCAGGGTCAGCGCCCACAGATTGTGCATACATTCCATGAAGTAGCGACGCGACTACCAGATGGTGTCTTCCTAACAAGCATGAAGCAAACAGGTCTTAAAAGTCTTGAGCTTCAGGGTCGAGCAGAATC
>CALHRQ010000257.1 GCA_938038175.1 uncultured Granulosicoccaceae bacterium
CAGGCTGCCTGGATTTTTCCACACCGCTTAGCGCATTGAGCTGCACCAGTTGCCCAACAGACTCTAGCGTCACGTAGGCACTGTGTGTACTAAAAACAATACCGTGTGGGCGACTCGCTGCTTGCAGATTGATTTCATCGACAACGCTATAAGTTGTAGGATCAATCACTGAAATAGAGGCTGAATCTTTGTTTACAACCCAAACTCGTCCATCAGGTGCTTGGGCAAGAGATCGTGGATTATCTTTTACAGCAATCTCTCTGATTCGTATTAATGAGCCTGAGTCGATCACCGTGACAGTGTCATTGTCCGGGTTACTCACCCATATTTCTGAACGTTGTGGTATATCAAGAATGGCGTTGGAAGTCAGCGCACGCGCTTGCGCGTCTGCACCAAAAACCAATTGCGTAAACGTTTCAACTGAGTCCACTCCAGCTGCGTTGCGAACAGTGACGCTAACCACATATCGGCCCGGGTTTTCAAAACTATGATTTACAGATGCATTTGTTGTAAAAACAGTATCACTGGCTCCATCGCCAAAGTTCCAGCTATAAACCAGGCCTACACCACTTGCATCTGCAGTGAACAATGTACTTGTACCTGCCTCGATGGGGCTTGAAATAATGGGTTCGATTATCGCCGGATCATCTGTTGCAACGGCATTGCCTGCTGCTCGTTTTACTTGAATAATTTGTGCTTCGGAAGGCACACCATTTGCGTCAATTCCGAACAACATCCAATAGCCTGATGTTGCCACATTTTCATTTTCATGCATAGTTACCTGGTAACTTCCGTTACCAAGGCTTACAAAGGAAGGCTTTAGAAAGCGCTGATCAGTGTTAACCGAATGCGTCACAGCGGCCAATCTGATCAGTGTAAATTTTTCTATGTTACTGCTACTGGTTACCAGAAACGACTCACCGTGTGTAACCGTATCACTAGCTGACGTTATTACGGGACGTGGTGCTAACGCCCCATTATCATTGTAGAGATAAGGTGGGTAATAAAGTTGCGCATCTTGATGGGTGCCCGGTGAATTTGCATCCCCGGCTGAGTAACCACCGCCAGCCGATATTACCCGGCCATCAGCTAATAACAGTGCTGTGGAGTGATAGTCACGTGGAACGCTCATGGGCGCAGTCAGACGCCACTGACCTGTGTCCGGGTTCCAGATTTCAGCTTCAAGAACACTTCCATTATCACGAAACTTTGCACCAGTGGTATTGCCTCCAACAGCCATTACTTCACCTGTTGGGAGTATCACAAAGTTGTGAAACTTGCGCGGGAATATCATCGGCTGGGTGCTGTTTATGACAGGCGTACTGCCATTTAGATCTATAGTGAAGGCGCTCTGAGTGATATCGAGCGTTTCACGCCAGGTGCCATCATTAGACCCGGAGTTAAGAAGCTTCCCTTCGTCGTACATAACCTGTACGCCACCCGGATGTTCTACGGAATCATGATTTGCATGGGCGGATAAGGCACTACCGTTACCCTCAGTCGAAATAAAGTGTGTTTCTAACGGATCCCAGTAGTGGAAAATATCTCCGTTCGGTGCCTGACTTAATAAAGGAAACCAATTTTCACGTGCACGTCGGCTTCGTAAGCTGAGAAAATCGATACCGTTCAATACACGCCAACCAGATTCGGGAGACCAAAGGTCAGGATTTTTTACGTTGGTGGCTGAACCCATTGCCGAGAAGATTTTTCCATTACCCAGCGCCAATGTCGTGGGATACCAACGACCGCCGCTTGCCATATTTTGTAACGGTTGCCAATCATTTTCAGCATGATTGAACACGGTAGTCCATGGACTGTTTCTCGAATTTCGGCCACCTGCAACCAACACTCCGCCGTCTTCCATCATCGACAACGTGCCGCAAAACATATTGTGACCAGTGTGCAAACGCTCCGTAAACGCTTCCGTTTCTGGATCCCAGATTACGCTGTAGGTTTGCTCGGTTGTGGGCCAGGTTCGTCGTTCTGAACCAGAATAGGTTAACAACCGTCCGTCCGGAAGATTGGCCATCGATACAGCAACAAGCGGCCATTCTTTTACCTCACCCCAAGTGCCTACAGAAGCGGCACCAGGTGCCGTTGTAAATTCGGCCAATGCCCGCCGAGAAGCGGCATCTGGTATAAGCAGTGGTAGTACACGAAGCGGTACGCCATTGGCGTCCTGCAATTGAACACTATATCTGTCTCTTTCCGGGCAACAGTCAGCGCGCCCAACAATTTCAATTTTAGAAACGGTTGTTGGTGCGGCAAGTGTAACGATTAAGGTATCAGCAGCATTACCGGTTGAATGAAAGTAATTTGCCAGTAAATCTGAGCCTGGTGTCGACATACCATCAATGACGTGATGAGCGCCATAGCGATTATTGTTGGCAAAGGTCCCTGATGCTATAGCCGTTGCACCATTATTGGCTAGAGCCGCATCGTGCAAGGAACCTTCCTCGACAACGATAATCTCGGATATTTGAATGGGTACTACGCCACCGTCTGAATGCGTCACCACTACGCGCGAGACATTCTGTACTGCCTGAGCACTGGCTGTGTTATTAACAGCTATAAGCACAAACCAAAGAACAACTAACAGCACACTGAGTGAGTTTTTCATGAGCAAAGTAACCAATTCGGTGTCAAAACCGCTCGACTTCAGATGAGCCTGAAGAGAGCTAATTTGAACACCCAAGCAACTTGCGCACCATGCCTGTGTATTGGTTCCAAACTGTTGACTCAGATCACAAAAACAGTCGACAGTAAGCCGATTTTAGTGCTGAAATTCAGCAGGGCAATGCCATCAAGAGAGTGCAACTTAAGCTTGAGGAAAACTCAACCACGAAAGGCCAGATTGCTTATGCACAATGTTTACGCGGCAGCTGTTCAAACAGCAAGAAAGCTTATTTTTGGCCACAGTCTTTCTGCTACAGAGGTGCTTTCTGGCAATTTCACTTTGGCAGGTACCGGAGATAATGTCCTTGCGAACCATCTCATCTCATTGAGCTACCGGCGTTGGGCTGTTTACTAGAACGACCTTAACCCATCTAACTGTATGCACTGCTAACTTAACTATTTACTGCTCTTCAGTTATTTTATTCCGTTTCGCTCTTGGATGCGCTTCATCATAGACCTTCGCCAGATGCTGGAAATCCAGATGCGTGTATATTTGTGTCGTACTGATATCAGCGTGCCCTAGAAGCTCCTGCACAGCACGCAAGTCTCCACTACTCTCAAGTAGGTGGCTTGCAAAAGAATGCCTGAGCATATGTGGATAACAATCGCGGTTTAAGCCTTGAGATTCTGCCAGCTTTTTTAAACGCATCTGGACAGTACGCGGCGCAATTCGCTTACCACGTGAACTTAAAAATACAGCCCGCTCGTCCGCACCAGGAGTCATGCGTCTATATCCCAGCCACTTGTTAATCGCTTCCACTGCAGGCTTACCCACAGGCAGGTCCCGAACCTTGCCACCTTTACCCGTAACGCGAACCTGACCGACACTTAAATCCAGATCAACAAGATCAAGGTTAACCAACTCAGCCAGGCGAAGACCGGATGAGTACATAAGCTCGAACATTGCAAGATCCCGGCAGATCATCGGATCATTGAGATTCTGCGCCAAAAGCCGACTAACCTCTTCAGGATCGAGCGTTGCAGGCAGGGATTTTTTATCCTTCGGCGCTAATATGTCTACCGCGGGGTTACTTTCACATCGGCCTAGTTTGATTAAAAAATTATACAGCCCACGCACTGCAGATAAACGCCTCGCTAGGCTTCGACCCGCTATTCCTTCGCGGTGTTGTTCAGCAATGATTGATCGGACATCACTGCCTGTCAGCGATTGCCAGCTATCAATAGAGCGAGAAGCGGCCGAACGTGCGACAGCTTTTAAATCACGCGCATAATTACTCACTGTGTGTGGCGAACAACGTCGTGCTACGCGTAAATCTTCGAGATAGTCTTCAATGGCAAGATTAAAGTCAGCCATGGCATTCACTCCGGTTTACAGTAACGTATCGATACGTCGGCTGAGTACATCCCCTAATTGATTCAAGAACATCACACCTTTGCCCATGGTGAAGCGCTCTTTGTTTGCACTAGCTAATACGACAACACCCAGTTGCCGGCTGTGTTTAAGTGGGATCATGGCAGCGGAAGCGACATTCTCTGCATCCTCACCAAACACGACTGTCGCTTGTGCTTTGGAGATGTGGCCACATTTGGTTTCGCATTTTCGAAACAAGTCTTGAAATAACGCGATGTCAGTGCTTTCCGCTGACAACAACGAGTACTCACCAATGTGCTGATCCGTGTTTTCTTTGTCAGAGAAGAGAACAAACCTGACATCGTCTGCGTTAAAGTTTGCAGACATGTTGTCCCGAGTTAATGCAGCAACATCATCGATCGATTTTGCTGTGATGATTTCTTGTGTGAGTCTATGCATACGCTGATGCAGGAGTTCGTTTTCACGAGCCACACTGATCAGATCACGCAAACTGTTTTCAAGCGTGCAGCATTTGTTGCGTAAAACACTGACCTGTTTTTCAATCAGTGAAACAGCACTTCCGGTATGGTGAGGAATCGCAAGCCTGGGCAGCACCTCTGAGTGCTGGTTGAAGAAGTCCGGATTGCGCGTAAGAAACTTAAGTACATTTTCTGCGTTGGTGGCGTCACCACTGGTTTGTTGTTCTGCTTGCATGTCTACATTCTTGTTTGGCCCTCAAAGACTGTAGAACATGCACCAGTCATTTCAATAGACTTGTTGCTATTTGACCACAAGATATTCAGTTGACCACCCAACAAGGTCACGTTGACGTTTTTGTCAAGCAGGCCTTGTTTATGGCCTACAGCGACCGCAGCACAGGCTCCTGTGCCACAAGCGCGGGTTTCTCCAACACCTCTTTCATAAACACGTAAAAAAATTGAATTACGATCGATGAGTTGCATAAAACCAACATTTACCCGATTTGGAAAACGCTCGTGTGATTCCAGCAAGGGCCCTAAGGTACTAACTGGTGCGGTATTAACATCGTCTACCTGTAGAACTACATGCGGATTACCAATAGCAACAGAACCCACCTTGAAAGTTTGCGCGTTTACTTCTATATCATAAGAGAGGGCTTCTGATGATGCTGTAAAAGGAATACTATCCGGTGCGAATGTTGGCACACCCATGTTGACTGTCACATCACCATTATCCTGCGTTTTAAGCGTTATTAAACCGCCTGATGTGTTGACTTGAATCACATCGTTAGTGGTCAAGCCCTGGTCTTGAACAAAGCGCGCAAAACAACGTGCACCGTTTCCACAATGCTCTACCTCACCACCATCGGCGTTATAGATTCGGTAATCAAATTCAGCATCCGATAACGATGGTTTTTCTACAACGAGCATTTGATCAAAGCCAACGCCTGTGTATCGATTGGCCAAGGCATTGATGCGCTCTTTACTTAGATTGATAGAGCCATCAAGGTTATTGATGACCATGAAATCATTTCCAAGACCATG